>CAZHIK010000112.1:0-13971 GCA_964532635.1 uncultured Enterobacterales bacterium | reverse complement strand
GAGATGGCCTGGACGATGCTGGCGACGCCAGTCTCGGCGGCCGAGAGCGGCCGCTACAGCGTCTCCACCTCCTGCACCGCGTCGGCCATGAGCTTGGCCTCCAGGGCCAGCTCGTCGCGGGCCTTCTCGAGGCCTTCGACGTCGATTGTGGCCATCTTCAGCTTGGAGCGTACCGCCTCGAGCTCGGCGCAGAGTTGAAGCACGCCGTGGATGCGGCGGGTGCGCTCGTGCTCGATCTCGGCGAGCTGCTGCAGCTCGTGTTCGTGGCGGGCGGCCAGCTCCAGCTCCAGGGTCTGCTGTTGGGGGGAGCGGGCCAGGCGGGCCCGGGTCTCGGCGGCCTCGAGGGCCTCCCAGACCTTGCGGGTGTCGGCGGCGGGGGCCTCGGCCTCGAGGGCCTGGACGTTGCGGAGCGCGTCGAAGCCTCGCTGCACCGACTCGAGGGTCAGGCGCTCCAGGGAGCGGGCCTGATCGGTCGTAGCGACCTGCGCCAGCATTCGGTAGGCGCGGTTGACCAGCTGCGAGCCGAGCCTGCGCAGGGTGGGGGAGGACACGCTGCCCAGGAAGGCGCGGTAGAGCTGACCCAGGCGCTTCTGTGCCGGGGCGACCGCGATGGGGTCGATGGCGTAGCGGGGCTTCAGGAACCAGTGGGTGCGGAACTGCACCAGGAAGCCCAGCAGCAGCCCCACGAGCGCCAGCGTGGCCAGGAGGACGTAGGGCAGCACGGTGCCCCCCACGATCATCGCGCGCCAGTAGAACCAGCCCAGGGAGATCATGGTCGCGAACCAGGCGACCACCACGCCGGTGGTGGCGTAGATGCGAGGCTGGCGGTCGAGCCACAGCAGGTCCACGTTGTTCTTGCGCAGCTGCCGGATGTCCGTGGTGAAGCCTTGCTCGAGCAGCGCGGTCTGCAGCACGCGGGCGTAGTCTCCGTCGATGCTCGCCAGCAAGGTGGCCGGCAGACGTGAGCTTCGACGGGTGGGTGGCCAGTCGATGATCTCGCAGGCGCCCAGGCGCTCCAGCACGTCGGTGAGATCGGGGTGGTCGCGCACGTAGTCCTGCTGGTCTCCGGAGCCGGTGTCCACCCGGATCAGCGCCAGCATGGCGTCGCCGGTGGTGGCGATCTGGTTCCGCTCGACGCCGCAGCTCTGGCAGAACGACAGGTCCGCGGTCTGCTCGGCGCGGCAAATGGGGCAGATGCGGGTGCCCCCGGCCTGCTGCTCGGATCGGACCTGGACCGGATCGCCGCGCATGGCCAGCAGCAGCTCGGCGGGAGAGCCGAAGCGTTCCTCGGGCTCCCTGCTGAGCAGGCCGGCCACGATCTCCCGCTCGCGCTCGGTGACATCGGGCCCCACCAGGGCAGGAGCCTCGCCGGTGGTTATCTTCTGCAGCAGCTCGAAGGGGGTGTGGGCTGAGAACGGCAGCTCGCCCGTGGCCAGCCGGTACCAGAGCACGCCCAGGGAGTACAGGTCGACGCGGCCGTCGGTGGGCAGGCCGCTGATGGCCTCGGGGGCCATGTAGTCGGGGGTGCCCAGCAGCACGCTGTGGGAGGTCAGCCCCACCATGGTCTCCACCCGGGCCAGGCCGAAGTCGAGGATCTTCACGGCGTCATCGGCGCCGATCATCACGTTCTGGGGCTTGACGTCGCGGTGAACGATGCCCTGGCGGTGGGCGTGGTCCAGGGCCTCGGCCAGGTCGGCGATGATGCGCCAGCGCTCGTCGGCGCTGGGCGGGCCGGCCAGGCGCTGGTGGTCCTCGAGGGTGTGGCCCTCCACCAGCTCCATGGTGAACCAGACCGCAGTGCCCTCCTCGTAGTGGTCGTAGACGCGGACGATGGCGGGGTGGACCAGCTTGCGTGACAGCACCACCTCGCGGCGGAAGCGCTCCCGCACCACCCGCTGGTGGGCCAGGTGCTCGTGGAGCACCTTGACCGCCACCTCGGCCTCGAGCTGTCGGTCCCAGCCGCGCCAGACCGTGGCCAGCCCGCCTCGGCCCAGCTCCTCCCGGAGCTCGAAGCGTCCGGCTAGAGTCGTGGTGTCGGCGCTGTTGGTTCCGGTCATCAGCATCGCTCCCGTCGGGACAAGCCCGCAGCTCCGGGGTTCCCTGCTCCGGTGCCTCGTTTCCAGATGTTACACCGCAGATCCACCCCGGAGGACGCATGTTCTGGATGTTCCTGATCTCGCTCGCCTTGGGCCGCGAGGTGGTGCTGCGCAACGATCAGGCCTGGGACGACAGCTACGGCGAGGCCGACGAGGTGGTCTGGCTGGAGTTTCCGCAGTGCGCCGTGGCGGTGCTCGTGCCCGAGCCCGAGGACCTACCCCTCGAGATCCACACAGTGCTCGTCTATCTGGGCTCGAGCCTGGGCAACCAGGACCGCCAGACCACCATGGTCACCATGGCCATGCAGGTGCTGGAGGACGGCGAGGAGCCCAGGCTGATGGGCTACAACGACTGGGACTGGCCCGAGACGGCGTTCTACGTCACCGTCAGCTCCGAGAACTACAACGCGCTGAACCTGGACGACGCAGCGAGCGGCATCTACCCCCTGACCCTGGACCACGGCCGCCTGGCGGTCTTCGTCTGCGCCCCCGATCCCCACTGGGAGGGCAGCTATGTGTGGCCCTGCGACGACCCGGCGGGCGACTGCTCGGGTCTCGTGGTGGAGACCGGGTCGCCCAGCGAGGGCAGCTGGGTGGTGAACCCGGGGCCGGAGGCTGAGCCCATAGAGAGCTTGGGGGTGGAGGGGGCCTGGGTGATCCGGGCTGTGGGCGAGGGTGAGGGGACCGTCGACAGCGGGGACAGCGGCCTGAGGGAGACCGGGGAGCAGGATTCGGGGCCCCGCGAAGTGGACGATGTCGAGATCGAGGGCTGCGGCTGTGGGGCCGGTGCTGCGGGTGGGGCTGCAGGATTCCTGCTGCTTCCCATGCTGTGGGGCCGCAGACGCACCCGGGACGATCCCGCGACGTGACCGTAGTGGATCAGGCGGGCTTCGGGTGTGCCCTCGGATCAGCTGCAATCGAAGGCGTCGTCACACTGGTCGATCCAGCCGGTGCCTTCGCTGCCGCAGCCTGACAGCCACTCGACGCAGGTCTGATGCGGACTTGTCTCATCCTTGACAGGCATCTCCCCCACAAACACGCGCTTCTGGGCACTCAGGTTGTGAACCCCGGCCAGTGGTGTGCCCCGTGACCTCTCCGACCCTCGGTTGTCATCGTGGCTCGTCCCTGGCGGCGCTGGCTTTGTCCCTGAACTTCGGATGTCAGGCCCACCAGACCAACCCCGGTATCCAGGACCTCGAGGTCTCCATCGCGCCGGCGGTGAACACCGTGGTGGAGCTGGCGTGGAGCAGCGACGAGCCGGGGGTGTCCTGGGTGGAGTACAGCGTCGATGGTGGGCCCCTGCAGGAGACCCCCCCCAGCCTCGAGCCCACCACCGAGCACAGCGCCGTGCTGGTGGGGCTGCCCAGCTTCGCGGGGATCGAGATCGAGGTGTTCACCCAGGGCGCCGAGGGGCTGATGTCAGAGCAGAGCTGGATCGAGACCCTGGGTCTGCCCGCCTCGCTCCCCGACTTCGAAGTCGACCACCACCAGCCCGGTGCCAGCTCCCCCGAGCCCTATCTGCTGGCCGCCGTGGTGGGCCTGGAGCAGTACCTGCTGATCATCGATCGAGCGGGTGAGGTGCTGTGGTACCGGGATCTGAGCGCGGACTGGCCCGATCTCATGCCCATGAACGTGGTGTTCGCCGACGGTGGGCGGGATCTCATGTTCGGCGCCGCACCCCTGAGCCACGACATCAGCTCCAGCTACGCGGTGACCCTGGACTTGCTGGGGCAGCCGCTGGGCACGCTGGACATCGAGGAGGGCCATCACGACATGGTCCAATTGCCCGACGGCGGCCTGGCGGTGCTGCAGCACGACCTGCGGAGCTGGTTCGATCCCGAGCAGGGCGTGGATGTGGAGGTCTACGGCGACGCCATCGTGGAGTTCGGCCCTGACGGTGCCAGCGAGAGCGTCTTCAGCACCTGGGACTGGCGTGCTCCAGAGGTGCACGAGCGCTTCTACAAGGAAGGCTCACCCGAGGGGGACTGGACCCACGCCAACGGGCTGCACTTCGATCCCGAGTCCGACAGCTACATGATGTCGCTGGGTCACCTGGACACGGTGCTCCAGGTGGATCGAGCCAGCGGCGAGGTGGTCAGGGAGCTGGGTGCCGGGGGCTACTCGGTCACACAGGGCACCCCGTTCGAGTTCCAGCACGATGCGGACTGGACCGAGGAAGGCACCGTGCTGATGTCCTCCACCATTGCCGGCTCCTCACGGGTCATGGCGATCGAGTACACGCTGGACGAGTCCGATCACTCCCTGGCGGAGCTGTGGTCCTATGGAAAGGACGAGGGCTTCGAGTCCTGTGTCGGGGGGCAGGCCTTCCGCCTGGCCAACGGCAACACCCTGCTGAACACCGGCTACCGGGGCCTGCTGGTCGAAGTGAACCCCAGCGGAGAGCCCGTCTGGGAGCTGTCCAGCAGCATGGGCGGCGTGTTCGTCTCGGTGTCGTTCTTCGAGGACCTCTACACCAGGTAGCGGTCGAGGATCGAGCTGTGGGCGGTGTAGGGATTGCTGAGGGGCATGGGCTCGGGCAGGCGTAGCTCGTCGGCGAAGGGGGTGGCCTCGAGCTTGCGGTTGACGGCGGTGGGCATGATGGCTGCCAGGTTGAGCACGTCGGCGACGTTGTAGGCCAGCAGGGTCTCGAGCACCCGGGGATCGCCGCTGCTGCGGTAGTCGTGCCACAGAAGCACGGCCAGGTAGCCGTCCACGTCGGCCAGCTCGCCGCGGTCCAGGCCCATGGCCCGCTCACAGGCCTTGAGTCCCCCCGAGTAGCCCAAGCTGGCCAGCACGTAGCGCAGGTCGATGTGAGCTTGCTGGAGAGGGATGCCCAGCTGCTGGCGCAGGAAGGGCAGGTCGAAGGTGGCGCCGTTGTAGGTGATGAGCAGCGGGTAGCGCTCGAGGCAGGTGGGCAGGTCGTCGAGGTTGTCGCCGTGTACGAAGGTCATGACCTCTACGCCGTCGTAGACGGCCACCGTGGTGACGTGGTCCCATGCGGCGTCCAGCCCGGTGGTCTCGATGTCGAGGTAGGCCGCCCCCCGCTGGAATGTCGAGAACATGCGCCAGCGCTCCTTGGATGGCAGCGCCCGGTCGAACCAGGCCGCGTCGCCGGCTGCCAGGGCCCGGCGGGAGCGCTCGCAGCCCTCGAGCAGGCGCGCGCGCCGAGAGGGGGAGAGCTGGGCCACCGCGGAGGGATCGATGTGGTCCCAGGAGTGCAGCCCCTGGGCCCAGAGCTGACGCTCGGTGCCCGGGCCGATGCCGCGGAGGTGGCAGAAGGTTCGCTGGAGCATCGAGGGTGTCCATGGGGTGGGGGGCGGGTGTTCCCGCCATGTATCGCACCGCGCAGTCGAGCCCGAAATGCGTCATGCTGGGGACATGCTGATGCTCCCCCTCATCCTGTCGCTCCTCGCATGTACCCCCCTCGGCGTCGACTCCAGCCTACTGGACGACACCGGCACGCCGCCCGGTGAGACCGGAGAGACAAGTGAGACCGACGACACCGGCGACAGCGGGGAGACCGGCGACACCGACGTCGACGACCCCGACTGCCCCGACTTCGACGAGGCTGTTGAGGCGGGCACCATGGCGTGGGGTGAGGTCTCGGGGCTGGCGGCGGCTTCGGTGGACGGCGTGCTGTGGGCCCACTCCGACGCGCAGGGGAGCGGCTCGGAGATCTACGCCATCAGCACCAGCGCCGAGCTGCTGGGCACCTTTGTGCTGTCGGGGGTGTCGGACTACGACTTCGAGGACATCGCCCGCGGCCCCGGCCCCGAGGCCGGCGTCTCCTATCTGTACATCGCCGACACCGGCGACAACAGCGAGCGCCGCAGCAGCGTCACCATCTACCGCTTCCCGGAACCCACCAGCTTCGGTGACGCCATGATCACCGGGGTGGAGTCCATCGAGCTGACCTACCCAGGAGGCGCCCGCGACGTCGAGACCCTGATCGTCGACCCGGTGAACGGGGATCTGATCCTGGTGGAGCGAGACCGCGCCGATCAGGGTGTGTCGGGCATCTACGTGGCCGAGGCCCCCCTCTCCACCACCGGGACCACCGAGCTGACCCACACGGGCACGGTGGTCTTCGGAGACGGCCCCCTGCCCGGTGACGTGGATGCCACCGGCGGAGACGTCTCCCCCGACGGCCGGTTCGTGGTCGTGCGTACCCACGACAAGGTGTGGCTGTGGGTCCGCGATCTCGACCAGCCGCTGCACACCGCGTTCGACAACCCGGTCTGCGGCACCCCGGCGAACTACGACGACAAGGGCGAGGCGGTAGCCTGGGCGTGGGACGGCAGCGGCTACTACACGGGCGGCGAGGGCTACAGCGAGCCCCTGTACTGGTACGGGGGGCGCTGACGCCCGAGCTCAGCGCCGCACGAAGCGGTAGGGGCCGTCGGTGGCGCCCCAGGCCTGGACACCGGGCGCGCTCCAGCCCTGGTCCCAGGACAGCAGGCTGTCGGGCTGCACCACCACCCTCGAGCTGGCCCAGAGGGCGCCCCGCAGGCCGCTGGAGCAGGCTTGACCTTCGGTGGCGCCGACGAATACTCCGTGCTGCCAGCGCAAGTGGACGGCGCAGCCGGTGCGTTCCTGCACGGCATCGGGCGCCAGGTTCATGGGGGCTTGCACAGCGCAGGCGCCCACGGCCGCGGCGGGATCCGTCAGGGCGTAGATGCGGGAGGTGACCGTGTCGGGGCCGTCCTGCTCGAGCACGTAGATGCGCTGGCGGTAGGGTTCGTCGAGGCTGTCGCTGATGGCCTGCTCTACGTAGAGCACCTGCTCGCCCAGCGCGGGGGCTTCGGCCCGGCAGGTGGTGAGGGTGACGTCGTGGTAGCTTTTGTCGGCCTGGCTCTGGGCGCTCGAGTCGAACTGGCCCAGCAGGGCCTCGGCCAATTGCTGGCGGAGATCGGCCGGCGGGGGTGAGCCGTAGCCGTAGCTGTGCTCGGTGGCGGTCAGGCCCACCTGGGCCCAGCCCAGGTTCATGCCAAGGCGGTGGGCCCGGGGATCGCCCCAGGCGTAGGCCAGGGTCTCGTCGCTGGCCTCGTCCACCAGCGCCAGCTTCAGCAGGTGGGTGCCCGAGCTTGTGCGGGTGAGCCGAGCCAGCTCCACCCGGTAGCCCATGGGCTCCCCGTCACCGTCCGCCAGGGACAGCCTCGCGCCCTCGGAGTGCAGCTGCAGATCGCGGTGGGCCATCCACTCGCCGGGGTCTTCGGGATCCGAGCCGGGGCCGGCGGGACGCACAACGGCCCAGCCGGCGTAGTGGCGCAGCTTGCGGTTGACGGTGGGCCGATCGGGGTCGCCGAAGGCCACGCTGTCGTCGTCTCGGTAGGCCACGTCGTGGGTTGTGAGGATCTCCTCACTGAGAGTCAGCTCGTCGTAGATGGTGAGGGGCTCGCCGCTGCGGGAGGAGATGATCTTGCAGGCGCCCTCGGCCACTTGGCCCTCGAAGTGATCACCTGACCAGTGCCAGCTGACCGAGCAGCCCGGGGTGGGCACCAGTTGGTCGGCCTGCAGGCTGGCGAAGTCCGCGGGTCTCAGGTGGGCGTCGCGCCAGGCCGGCTCGTCTGCGAACTTGAAGATGTCGAGCACGATGCTGCCGTCGTGGCCCCGAGCCACCCGGTACAGCCGCACCCGGAAGGGGGTGTCGCTGCCGGCGATGCCCTGCTGCACGAAGAAGGTGTGGCCGTCCAAGTGGAAGGCGGGCACCGGCACGAAGAGGTGGTGCAGCTCGGGGATGGGCTCCGCGCCCTCGACGCTGTTGTGCTCGAGGGCTTGCTCGTGGTTGCCGTACTCGCCGGGGAACCAGGTCAGGAAGCGCTCCAGCTCGGCGTCGTGGGCCGGGGCCGGCTGCACCGGGGCCTGAGGTGGGGCGTGGTGGGCGCAGCCCAGCGCCAGGAGCAGGGGGAGGAGGGCAGGGGAGGAGCTGGACATGGATGACCTCACTGCACCACGACGCGGATGCGATGGTTGACGCTGTCGGCCACGAAGAGATTGCCCTCGGCGTCCAGGGCGATGCCCCGGGGCACATCGAAGAGTGCCTCGTCGAGGCTGCCGTCGGCGTAGCCTCGCTCGCTGCCGGTGAGGGTGGTGACCTCGGCCATGTCGGCGGAGAGCACGCGGATACGGTCGTTGAAGCTGTCGGAGACGTACAGCTCGCCGGTGGGCGCGAAGGCCAGGGCGAAGGGGGAGTTGAAGCGGGCGTTGGCCGCGGCGCCATCCTGGGTTCCTTCGCTGGACCAGTTCTGGCACAGGCCCGCGACGTTCTCCACCCGGCCAGAGGCCACTCGCCGGACGCAGTTGTCCAGCCCGGTGAAGTACACGGCGCCGTCGTCGGCCACCGCCACGTCCAGGGGGTAGTAGACCACCGCGCTGGCCACCGGGCCTTCGGTGGGGCCGCCGATGCCGTCCACGCCCGCCAGGGTGCTGGCCACCCCGTCGGGGCTGATGGAGCGGATGCGCATGTTCTCGGTGTCGGCCACGATCAGGTTGCCGTCGTCGTCGAAGTCCATCCCTCGGGGGCGCTTCAGCAGGGCGGCGCCCCCATCGTTCATGCCCGAGCCGCCGCAGCTGCCGGCGAAGACCTGGGAGACGCCGTCGGCGATGCGGAAGATGCAGTGCTGGTCCGAGTCGGCGATGTACAGCGCGCCGTCGGCGTCGACGGCCATGCCGCTGGTGGTGGAGGGCCCCCTCCCCGACAGCCCGAGGGTGGAGACCTCGCCCTGCATGGTGACCACGCGGACCGCGTCGGTCATCCCAGCCGTGTACAGGTTGCCGTCGGGTCCCAGGGCGATGGCCTTGGGCTCGTAGAAGGCGGCGGCGCCTCCCACACCGTCGATGTTGGCCATCTCACCCGAGCCGGCCAGGGTGCTCACGCCGCCGGGGAGATCGGTGTCGGTGTCGGTGTCGGTGTCGGCGTCGGCGTCGGTGTCGGTGTCGGTTTCCCCGGTGTCGCTGACGGGCGCGGTGTCGGCGGGCTCGGGGTTGCAGGCGATCAGGAGCGCGAGCAGCAGGGTCGTGGTGGCCTCGGGGATCCGCGGGGGAACGAGGAAACCACTGGACATTTTCGTGAAGGACATCGGTGCTCCCTTGTGTCGCCCGGTGTGGACGAAAAGCTTGTTCTCGGGCCGTAGATAGCAGCGAGAAGGGAGTCGTCACCAGGCGTCGTTCACGAACGGATTGTTTCCGTTCCGTGCGTAATCCGGGGCCTCGGCCTCACTATGCAGGGCCCGCAGGAGTCGCCGTCGCAGGCCTGCACACCGTGGCCGTCGCAGCTGCAGGACTCACCGGAGGAGCCGGGGCCGCGGGCGAGGGCGAGCAAGGCGAGGGGGAGCCTGGGGAGAGTGTAGCGGAATAGGTTCGCGTTCCCTGTGAACATCGGGAGCCTCCATGGTCCGCTCGATCCTCCTCGCTGTCGCCCTCTTCAGCCTCTCCGCCTGCCAGCGGGATGCGAACCAGCCCATCGCTCCACCGCTACCGGCCGGGGAGGTCACCGAGCTGCCTGCGCCGCGCCTGGACAACCCCGCCCCCCTGATGAAGGCCCTGGCAGAGCGCCACTCCACCCGCGAGTTCCGGGACACCGAGCTGACGGATCAGCAGCTGTCGGACCTGCTCTGGGCGGCGTTTGGGGAGAACCGGGACGAAGGCGGGCGCACGGCCCCCAGCGCCTACGGCAACAGCGAGATCGATGTCTACTTGACCCTGGCCAAGGGCGCCTACCGCTACGATGCGGCGGCCCACCAGCTGGTGCTGGCGGCCCCCGAGGATCTGCGCGCCCTGACCGGGGAGCAGGGCTTCGTGGCCAATGCGGCGCTGAACCTGGTCTACGTGGCGGACTTCGAGCGGATGAACCGGATCGGCGAGGAGGACAAGCCCCGGACGGCCGCTGCCGATGCGGGCTTCATCGGTCAGAACGTCTACCTCTTCTGTGCGGCCGAGGGTCTGGCTACCGTGTTCCGGGGCTACATCGACAAGCCGGCGCTGCACCAGGCGCTGGGGTTGCGGGCCACCCAGGAGGTCCTGTTCGCGCAGACTGTTGGGCACGCGTCGGGCGGTTAGTGCTCGGTGCACGGTGGTGCGGGGCGGCGAGGCCGTGGGGGTAGGCGGGCTCCGAACTGCGAGGAGGGCTCCGAGTACGGTAGGATGCTCGTCCCCGTGGACAGGGGCGCCCCACACCAGGAGCCGGCTCTCGATGACTGCGCGTTCGACACCCCTCTTTCTGCTTCCGATGTTGGCCAGCCTGGCTCTATTGGGGTGCAAGAAGGAACAGCCGATCCCAGGCTCCACCACCTGCACCATGCCCGCGGGCTACGACGCCCCCGAGCTGGGGATGGTGAGCCTGAAGGCCGAGGCGGCCGACGACTTCTTCGCCGATGGGACCATGCCGCTGTTCGACTTGTGGATCGCCGACGAGGACTGGGCGCAGCTGTGCCAGAACGCCTCGGACTATGCCGATCACCTGTGGAACATCACCGAGGAGCTGGAGACCGAGTCGGCCCGTCACCCCTACGTGCCCGCGGTGCTGTACTTCCAGGGCAGGACCTACGAGCAGGTGGGGGTGCGTATGCGCGGCCGATCCACCATCTACACGCTGTTCTACGACCTGGACGATCCCTACTTCGAGGGCCCCTTCGAGCCGCGGCCCAACGCCCTGCAGCGCTGCATGGATCGGGAGCTACCGCGCAAGCCGAGCTTCAAGATCTCCATGGATGAGTACGGGCTCGATGCCGAGCTGGCGGGCCAGCAGACCCTCAACCTGGTGTCCCGTGAAGGCTCGGACCAGACCTACCTGCAGGAGGTGCTGGCCTTGCGCATGGCGGAGCAGTTCGGGCTCGAGGCTCCCAGGGCCGGCCACGCGCGCCTGTGCCTGGATGGGAGCTACGAGGGGCTGTTCAGCCTGGTGGAGGAGGCCGACACCAGCCGCTTCTTGCGGCAGCACTTCCCGGACGCCGACTCCGGGGGCTACTGGAAGGTCGAGACCGATGGACACCAGACCTGGTCGCAGTTCTGGGACGACGACGACGAGTGGACCCGGGACTACATCCCCAAGGCGGGGACTTCGGAGTCCGATCCCGGCCGGCTGCAGGAGCTGCTGGCCGTGGGCAGCGCCATCGAGGCCGGCGAGGACGACGCGGTGATCGAGGCGGCCCTCGAGGGGCTGTTGGACCGGGAGCAGTGGCTGCGGGAGATCGCGCTGGACATGGTGATCCCCGACTACGACGGCATGTTCGGCAACCACAAGAACCACCTGCTCTACGATCACCCCGAGCGGGGCTTCATCGTGGTGCCCTACGACAAGGACCTGGCCTTCGTGGATCTGGACGAGTACCTGGGTGGGCTGTGCGAGGGCGACATCATGGGCGGCCACCCCTGCTGGTCGGACATCCAGGAGGGTCCGGTGTTGGCCCGCTGGCTACTGGAGAACCACGCCGATGAATACCGAGCCCTGGTGCAGGAGCTGGTGGACGAAGTGATGGTGCCCGGCGACGTGGAGGCCTGGCTGCTGGAGCGCTCCGAAGCCCTGAACCCCTGGGTCGAAGCGGACCGCTACTACCGCTCGGAGTCTCCGGCCTGTGAGGACGACCCCGGCGTGTGCATGTTCTACACCCTGCAGGCCTGGAGCTACAGCGTGGATCCCTACCTGGTCGGAGAGGTCTGGGATCGGGTGGACGAGGTGCAGCGACAGCTCGACGGTGGCGCGCCGTGTGACGAGAACTGCGACGGGAGCTTCTGGAACGACTGAGCGGGGGCGTCGGGGGGCGAGAGGCTCGGTGGGCCCAACCGCCCGGACGGTGGGAACGCCCCGTTGTCCCCGCCATCCCAGAGCGAATAGGTTGCGGGAGTCAGGCCGGCTCCGGCGCCGGCCTTTGCGAGGTTTTCCATGCGCAGTCGCTGGTTGCACGCCCCCTTGCTGCACACCGCCCACGGGCGGGAGCGCAAGGTCACCTGGCTCGAGCTGTTCTACGATCTGATCTTCGTGGCCGCGATCATCCAGCTGGGCGACGCCCTGAGCCACCACGTCACCATCGGGGGCTTCGCTGCGTTCGCGGGCCACTTCGCGCCCTTGTGGATCGCCTGGAGCGGCTTCACCTTCTTCGCCAACCGCTTCGACGTCGACGACTTCACCCACCGCATCATGGTGTTCGTCCAGATGTTCGCCATGGGGGCCATGGCCATCTCGGCCCCCCACGCCATGGAGGGCCACCCTGCGGTCTTCTCGGTGTGCTTCGCCGTAGCCCAGGTGATGGTGGTCGCGATGCATGTGCGCGCCTGGTACCAGGTGCCCAAGGCCCGGGACTACTGCAGGTACTGGGGCGTCGTCTTCGCCATCAGCGCGGTCGCCTTCCTGGTCTCGGCCCTGGTGCCCACGCCCTGGACCTACGGCTTCTGGGGCCTGGGCATCCTGGTCATCCTCGCGGCGCCCGTGAGCAAGGTCTCGCGCACCTTGATGGAGCGCTACCCCCTGGACATGGAACACCTGTCGGAGCGCTATGGGCTGCTCACCATCATCGTGCTGGGCGAGTCCTTCGTGAAGGTGTTGAGCTACCTGAGCGGCTCGGACCTGACCACCGAGCTCGAGTACGTGGCCAAGGGCAGCCTGGGCCTGCTGCTGACCTGCACGGTGTGGTGGATCTACTTCGACGACGTCGCCGGCTCCCACCTCAAGAAGCAGCGGGGCGCCTTCGAGGTCTGGCTCTACGGCCACCTGCCCCTGGCCATCGCCATCACCGGCGTGGGCGTCGCGGTGAAGAAGGCCATCAAGTTCGACTTCTCCGCCCCAGCACCCGACGGCTACCGCTGGCTGGTGGCGGGCACCCTGTGCATGACCTTCGCCTCGGTTGCCATCATCGACTCGGTCACCCAGCGCCGCGAGGCTCAGCTGTCGGATCGCGCGCGGGTCAACGTGCGCTTCTTCTCGGCCTTCATCGTGCTGCTGTTGGGTCAGGTGGGCAGCACCATGAGCGCGGGCATGTTCATGGCCCTGGCCACCACCATCTGTGTGGCCCAGGTGCTCTTCGACATGATGATGGCGCCCATGGAAGCGGCGGAGCACCACGGCGACGAGCCGGTCTCCATCGCCGAGTTGGCCCGCCAGCGCTTCGCCAAGGAGCGTGACGCCAGGGACAACCGCCCCGGCAGACTCGGCGACGCCATCCGCAAGGGCGCCCCCGCCGAGCTGCGGCGCGACCTGTACTTCTTCTTCCTCGAGGGCTCCTGGACCCGGCTGCTGATGTCGCTGGTGTTCGTCTACGTCCTGCTCAACGTGCTCTTCGCCGGCCTGTACCTGCTCGAGCCCGGCTCCATCTCGGGCACCAGCGCGGACAGCTTCGCCCACGCCTTCTTCTTCAGCGTCCAGACCATGTCCACCATCGGCTACGGCGGGCTCACACCTGCCACCAGCTACGGCGATCTGATCGTCACCATCGAGGCCGCGGTGGGCTTGCTGGGTGTGGCGCTGGCCACCGGAATGATCTTCGCCAAGGTCTCGAGGCCCCAAGCCTCGGTGCTGTTTTCGAAGGTCATGGTGCTGACCACCCGCCACGGCAAGCGCACCCTGATGCTGCGCGCTGGCAACGCCCGCGGCAACGAGGTGTCCGACGCCGAGGTCTCCCTGACCGTGCTCAAGGAAGAGATCAGCCCCGAGGGGCACCACATGCGCGTGCTGCACGATCTGAAGCCGGTGCGCAGCCGCACCCCCATGTTCAGCATGAGCTGGTCCATCTTCCACGAGGTCGACGAGTCCAGCCCGCTGTACGACGTGGACTGGGACAGGCCCGACGACCACACGATGGTCTTCATCGTCCCCCTCAGGGGCCACGACGGCACCTACGGGTCCACCACGTCCGCCCGGCACCTGTACTCCCCGGACGATCTG
>CAZHIK010000111.1:0-14027 GCA_964532635.1 uncultured Enterobacterales bacterium | reverse complement strand
CGAAAGGGCTGGCGATTAGCGGACCTCCACCACCTCGACCCCGATGCGGCCCATCAGGCCCAGGATCTCCACCTGCCGGTCCAGGTCGCCCTCGACCAGCTTGATGTGGGTGGCGTCGGCCGGGAACTGTCCGAAGGTGGGGTCCACGGGGACCCAGGGGTTGGTGCCCCCCAGGTGGACCTCCGGCCAGGCGTGGTAGTAGAAGGCTGGGGAGCCATCGATCTGGTCGGTGTAGACGAGCCCCGCGGCGATGCGGGCCGGGATGCCTGCGGCCCGGGCCAGGGAGACGTACAGGGCGGTGTGTTCGTTGCAGTCACCCTCCTTGCGTCGCAGGACCTCGAGGCCGTTGGGCAGAGACAGCACCGGGCGCTTGTCGACCTCCAAGTAGACCCAGCGCATCAGCTCCAGCGCGGCCTGCTTGCGGTCGGGGGCGTGCTCCAGGATCTCCCAGGCAGCATCGCGGATCTCACGGTGATCCGAGGGGGTGAGGGTGCCGGGCTCGAGGGCTGCGCGCAGGGCGTCGTCGATGGGCTCCGCTGTGTCGTCGGGGGACTGGGCGAACAGGGGAGAGCCATTGACCTGCCACAGGGTGCCCTCGAGGAAGCGTGGCCTCGAGGGGAGCTCCACCCGCAGGGGCATCTCCACCCGCACGGTCTCCCCCTCCACCGTCTGCAGGGGGGGCTGGTGGGGGATCCCGGTGGCCTCGACGCCGGTGATCTTCACTTCCATCAGGCGGCTGTCGCGGGCGTTGGGGATCGGACGGCGGAGCTTGGCTGCCGAGCGAGCGATGAGGTCCACCGGCTCGCTCGAGTCCAGCAGCGACTCGGCTTCTTCCCGGGTCATGCGCACCAGGGACAGACCCAGGCCGCCTTCTTCCCTCAGGGTCTCGCCGCTGGGTGTGACCAGCCGTCTGCTCTGGACCCCGGCGAAGGTGGTGGTGAGCCAGTAGGCCTCCTCGGCGGTGCCGGGCACCAGCTCCACGTCGGTGACCTCGATGACCATGGTGTCCTGTGCCAGGGTGACCGGGTCGAAGTAGGGCAGCTCGTGGCGCTGCCCTACGGCCAGCTCGTCGCGGGTGAGCAGCTTGTCCAGGGACATGGCCATGGCTGGGGGTTGCTCCATGGGGAGATCCAGGCTCTGGACCTCGCCGGCCTGGACCAGCTCCATGTGCAGCTCGCCCGGGCGCATCTCGCCGCGGGCCGACAGCTTGACCTGGTCGGAGTCCATGTAGAACTCGAAGCGCTGCAGGGAGCCTTCGGTGTCCAGCACGGCGCTGCCCGCGGTGATCACCTGCTGGATGGTGCCCATGGCCACCACCCGGAACAGGCTGCGGGTGCGCATCAGGGTGCCGCCGTCGACGGTGGCGCTCTGGCTGGTCACCGCGTAGCCTACGGGCTGATCCTCGAAGAAGATCCCCATCCAGCGGTCCTTGCTGGAGCCGGTGACCAGGGCTTCGGGATCGATGGGGCGCAGGGTGGTCTGGGCGGCCTGGCGGGTCAGGGCCCAGCCGGCCAGGAAGACGAAGGCCACCACGGCCAACAGCTCGGCGAGGAGCAGAGGCGTGAGCTGGAAGCGGGAGCGTGGGGACGGGATGGGGGCCTCGATACCGGAAGGGAGGCGACAGGCGGAATAACTCGCCGAAGGCCAGCGGAGCGGCCTTCGGCAGTGTCGATCGTACCGACAGCGCAGTTCGCGCCGTGGTACATCGGCACGCCAAGCTCGCGCCGTATTCCTAGATTGTTCCGGGTTGGCTATGGGGGATGAAGACTGCCTGCGCAGATGTTTCCGGGGAAGCACGATGACCGCCGATCTCCTCACCCATGCCCAGCTCGCACCCGCTCCTGGCGAGTCCACTCCGCCCATCGTGGTGCGCTCGGACGCCGAGCTGGGCCTGCTGGCCCTGGGGGAGTGCACCATGGGGGGCGCCGACGGCGAGGCCGCGGTCCACCTGGTGATCAACGCCGTGAGCAACCACGTCGAGCTGAGTTCCGGCGAGCTGGCCGCCTACCGGGAGCGGCCCACCGACGAGCTCCGCACCCGGCTGCTCCAGGCCCTCGAAGAAGCCGTGCTGCGGGCGGGCAAGGAGCTGTTCCTCTTCGCTCGGCGTCGCAGCGGCAACATCGCGGTGGGCCTCGAGGTGCTGCTGCGGGCAGGCAGCGAGGTCTTCGCGGCCCATGTGGGGCGGGGCGGCATCTACCTGGTGCGGCGCGACCTGCTGCACCGTCTGGCCCGGGGACGCAGCCCCCAGCGTATCTCGGGGCCGCCCACGGGCTCTCGCTGGGACGACCCCTCCGACGAGCCGGTGCTGCTGGGGCGCGACAGCCAGGTCAAGGTTCAGACCCTGATCTTCGAGGTCTGGCCCGGCGACCACCTGGCCTTGCTCACCAGCGGCCTGGCCAATCGGCTCGACGATGCCGACATCCGCACCCTGCTGGCCGTGCTCGAGCCCGATCAGGCCGCGCGTGGCCTGCTGCACATGGCGCGCGAGCGCGGGGCGCCCGGTCCTCTGGGAGCCTACCTGGCCCGGGTGCCAGGCCGACCCGAGCAGGTCAGCGAGAGCGTGGTGAGCCTGCTGCCGGTGCTTGGGCGCATCCCCTTGCTCAACTGGTGCAACCGGGAAGAGCTGCTGGACGTGGCCGCGGTGGCCCACCCCGTGCGCATGGCTCGCGGCGACACCATCTTCTCCGAGGGAGAAAAGGGCGCCGAGCTGTACCTGCTGGTCCATGGCGATGTCTCCGTGGTGCGCGACGGAGCCGGCATCGCCCACATGGGGCCCGGCTCCACCTTCGGCGAGATGGCCCTGCTGGATCAGTCCGTCCGCTCCGCCAGCGTGGAGGCCCTCACCGATGGCGAGCTGCTGGTCATCACCCGTGACGCCTTCTTCACCCTGCTCAAGTCCAACCCCAGCCTGGCGGTCAAGCTGCTGTGGAACCTGTTGCTGGCGGTCTCCCACAACCTGCGCCGCACCACCGCCATGATGTCGGGCCTGGTCTCGGGCACCATGCACCCCGAGTACGGTGAGGAAGACGACGACCCCACCCTGCAGGTCAGAAAGAAGAGCTGACCCCGGGCTGTTCTACTTCAGCACGGTACCGAAGCGGGTGAGCCGCAGGGTGCCGACCTTGCCCTCGCAGTGGTTCCAGGACAGCCAGACCACCATGGCCTTGCCCTTGATGTTCTGCATGGGCACGGTGCCCCAGGCGCGGGAGTCCGACGAGTTGTCGCGGTTGTCGCCCATCACGAAGACCTCGCCAGCGGGCACCGTGAACGGCCCGAACTCGGAGAGGTGGCCCCGCTTGTCGGCGGAGTACAGCACCGTGTGGTGATCTTCGGTCATGGACTCGTTGTACAGCTCGGCGGGGGCGGACACGCAGTTGTCGTCGATGAAGGTGTAGCCCTCGACGTATTCTTTCTCGACCCGCTCGCTGTTGACGTACAGCACGTTGTGCCGGACCATCACTTCGTCGCCGGGCACCGCCACCACGCGCTTGATGTAGTCGACCTTGGGATCGGCGGGGAAGCGGAAGACGATGATGTCTCCAGGCTCGGGCTCGCCCACGGGCACCAGCTTGTGGGGGGTGAATGGAAAGCGCAGCCCGTAGGAGAACTTGTTGACGATGATGTAGTCGCCGATCTCCAGGGTGGGCACCATGGAGCCGGAGGGGATGCGGAAGGGCTCCGCCACCACCGAGCGGATCACCAGCACCGCCAGCAGTGCGGGGCCCCAGGTCTTGAGCAGATCCCAGAGCCAGGCGCCCGCTCGCTCGCCAGCGGAGCCCGACTCCTCGTCGTCCAGCAGCTCTTCGAGCTCTCTCTTGGTTTCGGCCACGGTGGTTCCTCGGATTGTGGCCCCAGCAGCCCAGGGCAACGTCAGCGGGATCGAGCGAACCCCGGACGTAACATGCAGGGGGCCCTGACGACCCGCAGAAGCGGTGAGGCATTCCCCACGCCCGCGCCCTGGTCTGCGTTAGGCCATGGCCCATGTCCTTCGACGCCTTCTGTGACCACCTCGGCGCTCGCCTGCGCGCGGCGGTGCCGCCCACACCGCGCTTCCGGGCCGAGCCACGCCACGCTGCCGTGGTGGCGATCTTTCGCGCGGCTCCCGACAGCGGTGAGCCCGAGCTGCTGCTGATCCGCCGGGCCGAGGTGGATGGAGATCCCTGGAGCGGCCACGTGGCCTTCCCGGGTGGACGCATGGACCCCGAGGACGACGGCCCCCTGGGCACCGCCGAGCGCGAGGTGCGCGAGGAGATCGGGCTGGATCTTCTGGCTGCGGGCCGGGTGCTGGGTGAGCTGAACGGCCAGCTCACCCTCCCGCAGCTGGGCCGCCAGATGGTCGTCCACCCCTTCGTGGCTGCCCTGTACGCCCTACCCGAGCTCAGACCCGATCCCGTCGAGGTGGCCCACGTGCTGTGGGTGCCCTGGCGCGACCTGGTGGACGGCAGCGGCAGCGGCACCATGACCTGGGAGTGGAGGGGCCGCAGCCTCGAGCTGCCCTGCCGCCGGCTCCAGGGCGAGGTGCTCTGGGGCATGACCCTGCGCATGGTCGAGGATCTCCTCGCCCTCTGGAGGCGCCCGTGACCCCCGTGATCCTGTCCATCGCCCTCGCGGGCCTGTCCCACGCCGCAGACTGCCCCGGCCTCGAGGCCGAGCTGGCCGCCATCGACAGCGCCGGTCCCTGCCTCACCGTGCCTCTGTTGGATGCCGGGCACCGGGCCCGGGAGCTGGGCGCCGAGGCTTGCCTGGTGCACGCCCTGGCCGAGCGCGGGCTGCCCGCGGCTTTGCCGCCCCTCGAGCCCCCAGTGGTCGAAGGCACCCGGATGCCCGACAAGGAGATCCAGGACAGCTACGGCCTGCCCAATCGGGCCGAGACCGACAACTTCATCGCCTGGTGGGGTGACGGGGCCAGTGTGAGCAGCCACGACGTAGACGACATGCTCGACTACTTCGAGGAGGGCTGGGACCACGAGGTCGACGTCATGGAGCTGCCTGGGCCGGAGACCTCGGACACCCACAAGATCAACATCTACGTCGGCGACTCGGGTTCGGGTGCGCCTTCGGCCTACGGCAACGCCGGCTACTTCTACTACGACTCCTACGGCTACCCCATGATCGTCATGGCCCTGGGCAACCTCGGCGATGAGGATTCCTGCATGAACACCGCTGTCCACGAGCTCTTCCACGCGGTGCAGGCCGCTACGGACCACTACGAGGGCACCGCCCACCGCTGGATCTGGGAGTCCACGGCGGTCTGGGTCGAGAACGAGGTCTACCCGGAGTCTGGTGGCTACGCGGCCTTCCTGTTCGGCTTCGCCTACATGCCGTGGCTTCCTCTGGACTTCTACGACTACCCCGACGAGGGGGTCCAGACCGAGTACCACCAGTACGGCTCCTTCATCTTTCCCCGCTACCTGAGCGAGATCGCGGCGGACTGGACCATCGTGCGCGACGTGTGGACCCGGGGATCGGGGGGCGCCGATCCCCTCGAGGTCTGGGACACCCTGCTCCAGGAGCGCGATCTGAACCTGCTGGACGCCTGGGCCGACTTCAACGCCCACAACGTAGGCTGGGACTACGAAGACGGCGACCTGTACGAGGCCTGGTTGGACAGCTACGACGGCTGGTACGACAACTGGTGGATCGCCGATACCTACAACAACGCCGGCACCCAGGACTGGCACAGCCCCACCCAGCGCCTGCCCGAGCGCTACGGGGTCAACAACCTCGAGCTGCGCTACCCCAACGACGGCGCCCTGCACGTCGAGCTGGATCTGGACAGCGAGGGCTCGTCCGGCAGCCCCGCCACCTGGGTGGTCACCCTCGTGCGCAAGGGCATCGAGTTCCGCTACGAGCCTCTCGAGGTGGTGGACGGCCAGGTCCGGCACGTCGTAGACGACGTCAGTGACGACATGATCCTGTGGATCACCGTGGGAGCCACCTGCCCGAACTGGATCGACGGCGAGAACTTCGGCTACAGCTACCGCTACTGGGTGGAGACTCCGGAAGACACCGCTCCTCCCGAGGACACGGGCACCCCTCCCGAGGATCCAGGCGGCTGTGGCTGCGCCGGTGGGGCAGAGGTCCCAGCGTCCATCGCTCTGTTCGTCTTGGGGGCCATCGCCGCCAGCCGTCGCCGTCGTCGATAGCTCCTCTGGCTGGCCGGCGCGCGCGAGCGCGGTGGTCCTCGGCGTGAGCAGTATGGTAGGTTCGTCGGCCCGTAACGATGTCCCAACCCGCACTGGAAGGAGCGCGTATGCGTACGCCAGTTCCACTCGTCCTCCCCCTGCTGATCGCGTGCGGCCAGGATCTGCCTGGGGAAGCCGTGCCCCGCGAGCCCGCGACCCCCATGCCCAGCGAAGCCAGTGGCCCCGCGCCCGATGAAGCGGTGCCCCCCGAGTCCACCCCCAGCGGCGACCAGGCCTCCGCGGGCGGGGGAGACTGCGATGACTACCTCGCCGAGCTGCGCGCGCTGCTCGAGGCCTTGGCCGCGGACTCCACGACGGTTGCGCAGCCGGAGCCGTCCACCCTGAGTGCATCGATCCTGGACGCCCTCGAGAAGCCTCCCTCCGAAGCGGCCCTCACCCACTTCTCGATGTTCGATGGGCTGATGATCACCTGCGACGAGGGCAAGGCGCTGACCGAGAAGGTGAACGATGCCGATGAGCGCTGGCCGACGCTCCGCGAGGAGCTTCCCGTCGCCATCGAAGCTTGCGAGTGCCAGGCCTACCGTGAGGCGCTCTTCGAGTGGCTGTGGGTCACCGGCAAGCACTGGCCTCCGTCCTAGGCCGGCTCGCTCTACCTCCATCCTGGGATCCGCGGACCCCTGAGGTTTGCCAGCGAGATATCGGCACGTGGTGAAGCGCAGGACCCCGGAAGAGACCATCGTGACAGCAGCGAGCCTGCTCACGGCGCTGCTGCTCTGCGTCCTGGCGGTCGCCCTGCTCTACTGGTGGCACCATGGGACCGCCCAGCTCGACGCGCCGGTCCGGCTGCCCGTCACCCCCCCCGAGCATGCGGCACTCGACGTCAGTGCCCCTCGCGAAGCAGGCGAGGTCATCGACATCGAGGGCAGCTTCGCGGCCGGTTCCGCGGTAGCGGCCGAAGACCTCGCCTCCTGGCCCCGCTTCCGGGGCGCTGGCTTCGACAACATCGGCCGCGAGCCCGTGATGCTGGCGGAGTCCTGGGCCAGCGAAGGTCCCCCGGTGCTGTGGGACCTCGAGCTGGGTGAGGGCCACGGTGGGGCCGCGGTCCACAACGGCCGCGTCTACCTGCTGGACTACGACGAGCGGAGCGAGAGCGACCTGCTGCGCTGCCACGCCCTGGACGACGGAGGCGAGATCTGGCGTCGCTGGTACCACACCGGCGCCAAGCGCAACCACGGCATCTCCCGGGCCGTGCCCACCGTCTCGGATCGCTACGTGCTCACCGTGGGACCCCGCTGTCATGTCATGTGTGTCGATGCTGTCGACGGCTCCTTCCTCTGGGGTGTGGACCTGGTGGAGACCTACGGGGCCAAGGAGCCCATGTGGCTGTCGGCTCAACACCCCGTGCTCGACGGGGAGGTGGCCGTGTTCGCCCCGGGCGGGCGCGCCCTGATGGTCGCTGTGGATGCCGGCACGGGCGAGGTGCTCTGGGAGACCCCCAATCCCCATGGCTGGCAGATGTCCCACGCCTCCATCGTGCCCATGGTCCTGGCGGGTCGGAAGACCTGGATCTACCCCGCCTTGGGAGGTCTGGTGGGTGTGGCAGCCGATGGGGACGAGGTTGGGTCTGTGTTGTGGGAGACCGACGCCTGGGATCACCCCGTGGTGGCGCCGTCCGCAGTGCCGCTGGGCGACGACCGCCTCCTCGTCACAGCGGGCTTCGGCGTGGGCAGCGCCATCTTCCGGGTGGAGTCGAGGGCCGACGGCTACACCGTGAGCCTCGAGCGACGGCTGGAGCGCAGCGAGTTCGCCAGCGAGCAGCACACCCCCGTGGTGTATCGGGACCGGGTCTTCACCATCATGCCGCGGGACGGGGGCGCGGTGTACGACCAGCTGGTGGCCATGTCACCCACGGGGGAGCGGCTCATGGTCAGCGGCCGGGAGCAGCGCTTCGGGCTGGGTCCCTTCCTGGTGGCGGACGACAAGCTCTTCATCCTCGACGACCACGGAGTCCTGACCATGGCGCCAGCCTCGTCCTCCAGCTTCTCGGTGCTGGCGCGGGCGAAGGTGCTGGACGGCCACGACGCCTGGGCCCCGATGGCCATGGCGGGCGGCCGCCTGCTGCTGCGGGACTCCGAGCGGATGGTCTGTCTCGACCTGCGGGCTTCGAGCGGCCGTGCCACTGGCCCTGGCCCTGGGGGGTGGTGATGAGCGGCAGGTTCGTCCTCCCCGCCCTCGCAGCGCTCGCCCTGCTGGGTGCCAGCATCGCGCTGGCGCTGCGCGGGCAGCGGCAGCGCGGGGCGGTGCAGGAGTCCCTCCGCGACGACCTGGAGGCCCTCGTCGAGGAGAGTCCAGCGCCCGACGGCTTCATCGAGGACCTCACCATCGGCCTGCCGGAGGTCGAGCCCACGGCGGTGGCCGTCGATGGGCATGGCACCATCCACGTGGCCGCGGGCGACGCCATCCTCGCCTACGACAGCCAGGGCGTCCTGGTCTCGAGCACCCCTGTGCCAGCGCCCGTCCGCGCCCTGACCATCGGGCCGGAGGGTGAGGCCTACCTGGCCTTCGAGGATCACATCGGGGTGCACGCGGCCGACGGGGGCTTCGAGCGCTGGAGCCCCCTGGGTGAGCGGGCCATCATCACCTCCCTGGCGCTGGGGGGCGACCGGCTCTTCGCGGCCGACGCGGGCAACCGCGTGGTGTGGAGCTTCGACACCAGGGGTTCCCTCGTGGACATCCTGCTGCGCGCCGAGCAGGGCGGCGATGATCCAGGCCTGGTGGTACCCAGCCCCTTCCTCGAGGTGGCGGTGGCCGGCGAGGGCCCCCTGTGGGTCACCAATCCCGGCATGCAGCGTGTGGAGCGGGTCACCCGGGACGGCCTCCGCATCGATTACTGGGGGGAGGCGGCGACGGAGATCGAAGGATTCTGCGGCTGCTGCAATCCCATCCACATCGCACTCTGTCCAGACGGCACCCTGGTCACCAGCGAGAAGGGCATCCCCCGGGTGAAGCAGTACTGCGCCGACGGTGAGCTGAGTGCGGTGGTGGCGGGGACACACTGGTTCGAGCCCGACACCGTGGGCCTGGATCTGGCTTGCGATCCGACGGGTCGGGTGGTGGTGCTCGATCCGGACCAGGGGGTGGTGCGCGTCTTCGCAGCGCGGCCCCCGCAGCCCGGAGGTTCCCATGACGACCGCGGGTAGCAAGGGGAGGCGCGACTTCGTCCTGAACCTGGGACGAGCGCTGATCTTCGGCGGGCTGGCCGGTACGCTCGGTGTGCTCCTCACCCGGCGAGCGCCGGCTCGGGCCTCCCAGCCCCGCTGCACGGGCCCCAATCGCTGCGTGGCCTGCTCCGAGCTGCTGCGCTGCGGTGCCCCGACGGCCGCCCAGGTCCGCAGCGTCACAACGGGGACCACGGTCTGGCAGCTGGATCCCGATCTCTGTGTGCAGTGTGGAGGGTGTGCGGTCAACTGCGTGCGCTCCCCGTCGGCGGTCAAGGCGGTCAACGGCTTCGGCATCTGCGGCTTCTGCAAGCTGTGCTTCGGCTACTTCCAGCCCGGGGTCTCCCGGCTCGACGAAGGCGCGGAGCACCAGCTCTGTCCCACGGGCGCCATCGAGCGCAGCTTCATCGAGAATCCCTACTACGAGTACACCATCGACGAGGAGCTCTGCATCGCCTGTGGACGGTGTGTGAAGGGCTGCGCGCTGTTCGGAAACGGGTCGTTCTACCTGCAGGTGCGCCACGATCGTTGCCTGGGCTGCAACGAGTGCTCGGTGGCCGTGCGCTGCCCGGCCGGAGCCTACCGGCGGGTCCCGGCGTCCAGCCCCTACCTGCTCAAGACGGTGGGCGACCAGTGACCGCGCTGCTCGCCCGCTCCGGGATCCTCAGCCTGGCGTTCATCGCCTGGCTGCCTGGGGCGTTGGCTGCCACCGAGCCACACCGCCACCCCCGGCCGGACTTCGAGTCCGGCTATGTCTTCCCCGAGCTGGCGTTGCCGGCGCCCGAACCCAGCCTGCTCGCAACCCTCGACGTCGTGGTCCTGTTCGCGCTCCTGGCCCTCGCCAGCTGGCTGGCGCTCAGGGCGCGCTCCCGGCGCGGCCTCGCGCTGCTGACCGTAGCGTCGGTCCTGTACTTCGGCTTCTTCCGAGAGGGCTGCATCTGCGCGGTCGGGGCCACCCAGAACGTCCTGCTCGGCCTGATCGACCCCGGCTACGCGGTCCCGGCGACCGTGCTGGCGTTCTTCTTCCTGCCCCTGCTGTTCGCGCTGCTGTGCGGCAGGACCTTCTGTGCGGGGGTCTGCCCCCTGGGGGGAATCCAGGATCTGGTGGTGCTCTGGCCGCGGATGATCCCTCGTGCGGTCCGTGAAGCCCTCGGGCTGATCCCCCGCCTCCACCTGGCGACCATCGTGGTGGCCGTGCCCCTTGGGTTGGGCTTCCTGATCTGCCGATACGATCCCTTCGTCGCGCTGTTCCGCCTCAGCGGAACCGCGGCGATGCTGCTGGTGGGTGGAGCCGTGCTGGCACTGGGCACCGTCATCGCTCGGCCCTACTGCCGCTTCTTCTGCCCCTACGGTGTGCTCCTCGGCTGGACCTCGCGCTTCTCCCTGACCCACAGCGCCATCACGCCGGCGGAGTGCGTTCGGTGTGGTCTGTGTGAGGACGCCTGCCCCTTCGGCGCCATCCGACCTCCCTTCGAGCCGGCGAGCGATGGCTCGCTGGCTGTCGGCAAGCGCAGGATGGCCCTGCTGTTGGCGGCTCTGCCCGCCCTGGTGGCCCTGGGGGTGTGGCTGGGCGCGCAGCTCGAGGGGCCGCTCTCCCTCGCCCACCCCACGGTACAGCTCGCCGAGGAAGTCTTCCATAGCGCAAGCCCCGAGGAGCCCACAGCGCGGCTCGAGGCCTTCCGCCGGTCCGAGCTGCCCGCGTCGGTCTTGTTCGACGAAGCGGCCCACACCCGCCAGCGCCTGCGCAGCGGGGGGATGGTGCTCGGCGGCTTCTTCGGTCTCTTCGTTGGGTTCCGGCTGATCGGGCTGTCGCTGCGGCGGCGTCGGTCCATCTGGGAGCCCGATCGCGGGGAGTGTCTGTCCTGCGGACGCTGCTTCGAGGCCTGCCCCATCGATCACGTCCACCGCCACGGCTCGGCGGGGGAGTACGCCGAGCTGCTCGAGCGGCTGGAGGACGGGGGCGATGCGTCCACCTGAACCGCCCCCGAGCCCGCCGCTGCGCGCCCGCGTCGCCAGGAGCGCGTGCACCGCCAGCGCGCTGGTGGCCGCCGCCTTCGCGCTGACCGTGGGTTTCCTCATGGTCACCGACCTCCTGCGCTACCGTGCGGCCGATCCCACCGATCTGCCCGCCCTGGAGCTGCTCCGGGAGGAGCTGCGGGAGCACCCCGAGCAGCTGGAGCTTCGTGACGAGCTGCGGCAGCTCGACGCCCTCGCCCGCAGCGCCCATGTCTCCAGCCTCGCGTTCCGGCAGCGTGGCGCCCTGCTGCTGCTGGGGGGTGTCGCCGTGATCCTGCTGGCGCTGCGGGGGCGCCAGGCCCTCACTCCGGTCGGGCCCAGCGCCCGCGAGGCGGGCTCGTCCAGGCTCGGATCGTCCCGTCGCAGCGCGCGGCGCACGGTGGCCCTCGGCGCCCTCTTGGTGGGTGGGGTAGCGCTGGTCCTGGGATGGGCCTTCCGACCCGGCCTCCCACCCCTCCCACCACTGCTCGACATCCGCTGGTCGAGGCCCGCCTGGGAGGATCGCCTGCACAACTGGCCCTCGTTCCGGGGCCCCGACGGTCTCGGGCGGGCCACCGACGTCTCACCCCCCATCGACTGGGACGGTGGCTCGGGCCGGAACGTCATGTGGAAGGTCCCCGTCCCGCGCAGCGGCTTCGGCTCACCCGTCGTCTGGGGCGACCGGGTCTTCGTCACGGGCGCGGACGACGAGGCGCGGGAGCTCTACGGCTTCGACGCCGGCTCGGGCGAGCTGCTCTGGCGTCACGATGCCTCCATCCCAGGTGGAGCTCCGGTGCCGCTGCCGAGGGTCACCCGGGACACCGGGCACGCGGCCGCCACCCCTGCGACCGACGGTGAGCGTGTGTTCGCCGTGTTTTCGAGCGGCGATCTGGTGGCGGTGGACTTCGAGGGCCGGCGCCTGTGGAGCCGCCAGCTCGGCGCGCCCGACAATCCCTACGGCCACTCGGCTTCCCTGCTGGTCTGGCGCCACCTGCTGATCGTGCAGTTCGACCACCGGCAGCGGGCGCAGGTCGTGGCCCTGGATACCTCCACAGGTGCCACGGTCTGGGAGACCGAGCGCGATCTGGAGGTCTCGTGGTCTTCGCCCATCCTCGTCTCCCAGGGTGAACAGCCCCAGCTCGTGCTCAACGGCAATCCCTGGGTGATCGCCTACGAGCCCGCCACTGGCTTCGAGCTGTGGCGGGCCAAGGCCATGCGGGGGGAGCTGGCTCCCTCCCCGGCCTATGGTGCCGGACTGGTCTTCGTCGCCAACCGCTACGCGCGCCTGGCGGCCATCGCCCCAGGGGAGCGCGCGGTCATCACCTGGGAGCACAGCCGCGACCTGCCGGAGGTGTCCAGTCCCGTCGCGTCCGACTCGCTGTTGGTCATGGCCCACGGGCACGGTACGGTCTCGTGCCTGGATCCCATCGGAGGGGAGCAGCTCTGGCAGGAGCGCTTCGACGAGGGCTTCTACGCGTCCCCGGTCCTGGCCGACGGTCGGATCTACCTCATGGACCGCTCGGGGGTGATGCGGATCTTCGCGGCGTCGACCGACTACCAGCTCATCGCGAGCCCGGCCCTGGGCGAGCCCTCGAGCGCCACCGCGGCGTTCGTGGACGATCGCATCTACCTCCGGGGGGAGAGCCACCTGTTCTGCATCGGGGCCGAGGGATCATGAGCGCCTGGAACCGGGCCGATCTGGAGCGGGTCATCGCGGCGGCCAGGCGTGAGCCGGTGGCGCTGATCCCCACCCTGCTGGCCATCCAGGATCGCCTCGGCCACCTGCCGCCCGAGGCCCTCGAGCGGGTGGTGGAGCACTGCGGCGTCAGCCCGGCCCAGGTGGCGGGGGTGGTCTCCTTCTACCCGCGCTTCCGGACCGCAGCCGTGGGCGAGCACAGGATCCGGGTCTGCACGGGCACCGCTTGCCACATGCTGGGCGCGGCGGACACCCTCTCCGAGATCCGACACCAGCTGGGGATCGCCGCTGGGGAGGACACGGATCCCGAGGGGAGGTTCACCGTGGTAGCGGTGGCCTGCCTGGGCTGCTGTGCCATGGCCCCCGCGGTCCGGATCGGGGACCACACCTACGGCCACGTCAGCGCCGAGCGCGTCCCCGAGGTGCTCGAGGACTACCTGCGCAGGGTGTCTCTGCAAGAACGGTCGCCGGGTGGGCGGCCCAACGCTTCGGTCGCCGTCCCCATCGGCGAGCTGCGGCTGTGTCGCTGTACCAGCTGCGCCTCGTCGGGAGCCGACGCCCTGGAACACGCACTGCGTGCGGAGATCGCTGCACTGTCGCTGCCCGTGGAGCTGCGAAGCGTGAGCTGCACCGGACGAGCGTCCCAGGCGCCGATCCTCGATGTGATGGCACGGGATGGGGGCAGCTGGCGCTACGGCCGCCTCTCCCCCGAGCTGGCCCGAGCCCTGCTGCTCGAGCACTTCCGGCCCCCGGCCCCAGCTCGCCGGGTTGAGGTCGTGGTCTCCCAGGTCCTGGAACGGATGCTGACCGGGGAGCCGCCCGCCGCGGTGCTCGCCCGCCATCGGCTCGAGCCCGGCGGCGAGGCGTCTGAGGGTTCCGGCGGGCAGCTGCGGCGGGCTTCCGCCCTGGCGGGGCAGCTCGATCCCCTGGACCTCGACGCCTACCTCGCCAGCGGTGGCTTCGAGGCCTTGC
>CAZHIK010000110.1:0-14046 GCA_964532635.1 uncultured Enterobacterales bacterium | reverse complement strand
GGTGGCCTTCGACGCGATCTACTGGTCCCTCTCGGGGGTCCTCTTCGGAAAGGTCCTGGACGAATGAACCTCTCACGCTGGATCCTGGCGCTGGGCGTCCTGGGGCTGCTGGTCCTGGGCGCCGGCCATGGCTACGGCCTGCTGGCCTCGCCAGCCGAAGCCACCATGGGCGAGACCGGGCGCATCCTCTACCTGCACGTGCCCACCGCCTGGGTGGCCATGCTGGCCTTCACCGTCGCCTTCATCGCCGCCATCGGCTCCCTGTGGACCGCCGGCCCCCGCTGGGACCTGGGCATGGAAGCGGGCATCGAGGTGGGCATGGTCTTCTCCCTGCTCATCTGCGTGCAGGGCCCCATCTGGGCCTACCCCACCCAGAACTACTGGTGGACCTGGGACCCACGCCTGACCACCACCGCCATCATGGTCGTGGCGTTCACCGGCGTGCTGGTGATGCGCCGGCTGATCCATCAGCACGAGCGCCGCATGGCCGCCACCGCGGTGGCCACCATCGTCAGCTGGGTGAACGTGCCGGTGGTCTACTTCTCCGTGGAGTGGTGGGACTCGGTCCACCAGGACCTGAGCCAGGTCAGCTCTGTGGACAAGGTCATGCTGATCCCGCTGCTGGTCTCCCTGGCCGGGACCACCCTGCTCGGATCGTCCTTCTTCCTGGCCCGCTTCCGCATCGCGCAGGGCCGCTATCAGCGCGAAGAGGTGGCCCCGGAGCTCCCCGAGCTCCCCGACCAACTCCAGCTCGAGGAGTCCCCATGAACGGCGTCGTCGAAGGTGGCTGGGGCTACGTGATCGCAGCCTACGGCCTCACCTGGGCGGCCTGGACCGCCTACGCCATCAGCCTCTGGCTCCGCAACCGCCGGGAGAGCGCATGAACCCCCGCAACCAACGCCGGCTGCTTCTGGTGGTCGCCCTGATCGTCATGGGTGGCGCCTTCGCCGTGCTGGCCTCCGGCGCCCTCACCGACAACCTCGTCCCCTACCACGACCCCACCACCGTCCTCGAGGCGGGTGAAAGCGCCATGGGCCCTACCTTGCGCCTCGGCGGCCAGGTGGCCACCGACTCGGTGGACTTCGACGAACAGAGCCAGGACCTGCACTTCGAGCTCACCGACGGCACCAACACCATCAAGGTGCACACGCGCGGCTTCCCGCCCGACATGTTCCGCGAGGGCATCGGCGCGGTGGTCGAGGGCAAGCTGCAGGCCGACGGGACCTTCGAGGGCACCCGCATCCTGGTGAAGCACTCGAACGAGTATCGGGCGCCCGAAGAGGGCAAGCACCCGGGTGAAATCTACGAGACGGTGGAGGGCCTGTGATCCCCACCCTCGGACGCGCACTGCTGTTCCTGGGCCTCGGGGCCTCGGCGGCCGGGATCTCGGCGGGGGTCATCGCTGGCCTGCGCCGCTCATCCGAGGCAGCCAAGTGGACCCGCTACCTCACGCTGGTCAGCGCCGGCGCCTTCACCGCGGCCACGCTGCTGATGGTCTATGCGCTGCTGGTGCACGACTTCTCCGTCGCCTACGTGGCCGACGTGGGCAGCACCACCACCCCCGCGATGATCTCGGTGGTCTCGCTGTGGTCTTCCCTGGACGGCTCCATGCTGTTCTGGGCCTTCGTGGCCGCAGCCTACGCCGGCTTCTTCGCCTGGCGCACCCGCTTCGACGACCCGGCCCGGGTGGGCTGGTCCATCTCCGTGCAGCTGGTGGTGCTGCTGTTCTTCGCCCTGCTGGTCGCCGGCGAGGCCACCCCCTTCGCGCTGGTGGACCCTGTCCCGGCCGATGGCCCCGGCCCCAACCCGCTGCTGCAGAACCACATCCTGATGGCGGTCCACCCGCCCACCCTCTACCTCGGCTACGTCGGCATGGCCGTGCCCTTCGCCATGGCCGTCGCGGCCCTGGCCACCGGCAAGCTCGATGCGTCCTGGGCCCGCACCATGCGGGCCTGGTCGCTGTTCGTCTGGGCGTTTCTGACCCTGGGCATCGTGCTGGGCGGCTGGTGGAGCTACGAGGTGCTGGGCTGGGGCGGCTACTGGGCCTGGGATCCGGTGGAGAACGCCAGCCTGCTGCCCTGGCTGACCTTCACCGCCTTCCTGCACTCGCTCATCGTCGCCCAGCGCCGGGGCCACCTGGCGCTGACCGCTCTGGTGCTGGTGATCGCCAGCTTCCTGCTGACCATGCTGGGCACCTTCATGACCCGGTCTGGAGTGTTCAACTCCGTCCACAGCTTCACCCAGTCCCCCATCGGGCCCGTCTTCCTGGCCTTCCTGGCGCTGTGCCTGGTGGGCTCGGTGCTGCTGCTCGCGGCCAAGATGGACAAGCTCGACATCGAGATCGGTCCCAAGGCCCAGTACGCGAGCCTGATCAGCCGCGACGCGGTCTTCCTGCTGGCCAACCTCGTGCTCATCGCCTTCACCGCCACCGTGCTGTTGGGCACCGTCTACCCCCTGATCAACCAGGCCATCACCGGCGAGCAGGTCAGCGTGGGCGGCCCCTACTACGAGAAGATGACTCTGCCGCTCATGGCGGGCCTGCTGGCCCTGATGGGACTGGGCCCCGCCCTGCCCTGGGGCGGCGCCTCGGGCTCGGTCCTGGCCAAGCAGCTGGTCCCACCTGGCGCGGCCGCCGTGCTGGGCGGCATCGTGGCGTTCGCCTTGGGCCTCGACCGGCCCTGGGTGCTGCTGTTCCTGGCCGCATCGGTCTTCGCCGTGGTGGTCTCGCTGCGGGAGCTGTGGGCCCCCGTCGGCGCCGCCCTGCGCAGCGGGAAGTACCCCGCCGTCCAGGCTCCCCTGGCTCTGGCTCGCAGCCCCAGGCGCACCGGAGCGCACCTGGCCCACCTGGGTGTGGCCGTGCTGGCCATCTCCATCGGCTTCTCCACCGCGTTCAAGCAGGAAGCCGAGCTGAGCATCGCCCTCGGCGAGTCGACCGAGTGGAACGGCTACACCATCGGCTACCTGGGTGGCGAGCGCATCGACGATCCCCATCGCACCTCTACCCGGGCGCGCCTGGCGGTCTTCGAGGGCCGCCATGACCTGGGCGAGCTGGCCCCCGCCCTCAACAAATACCCCCGCATGTCCCAGGCCATCGGCACACCGGCGGTCATCAGCCGACTCGAGGAAGACCTCTACGTCTCCGCGGTGCGCGTCGCCTCGGACCAGGTCTCTATTCGCGCCTACGTCCAGCCGCTGGTCTCCTGGGTCTGGCTGGGCGGCATCCTGCTGGTGCTGGGCGGGTTGATCGCGGCCCTGCCTGGCCTGCGCAGGCGCAGGGAGGTGAGCCCATGAACTGGAAGGTCCTCGCCGTCGGCGCCGCGCTGGTGATCCCGCTGATCTGGATCCTCGCATCCGGCTTCGGGCACGACCCGCGCGCCATCCCCACCACCACCATCGGGTCCCCCGCAGCTGACTTCGCCCTGGTCAGCCTCGAGGGAGACAAGGTGCGCCTGTCAGAGCTGCGCGGCCGGCCCGTGGTACTCAACTTCTGGTCCACCTGGTGCGGCCCCTGCGTCCACGAGCACCCCCTGCTGCAGGCCGCGGCACAGCAGCGCACGGACATCGCTTTCCTGGGCGTGCTGTACGGCGACGACGCCGACAAGGCCCGGGCCTACCTCGCCCGCGCTGGCTCGGCCTACCCCACCTTGGTCGATGACAGCCAGCGGGTCGTGGTGGACTACGGCGTGGCCGGGGTCCCCGAGACCTTCTTCATCGACTCGAACGGCGTCATCGTCCACAAAGTCAGCGGCGGCATCTCGGGTGGTCAGCTGGCGGCCGCGCTGGAGAACCTGAAGTGATGCGTCCCCTCCCCCTCCTGCTCTCCCTGGCCCTGGCGGCCTCCCCCGCCTTCGCCACCCCCGAGCGGGCCGCCGCGATGCAGGCACAGGCCTCCGAGGAGGCCGCAGCGCCGGCCGCGGATGCCACGCCCCCCGCAGAAGCTGCGCCTCCCGGAACACCCATGGGCGACGCCGCCGCCGGCGATGGCCAGTTCCCCCCCGGCATGGTGCAGGCCATCGCCGAGCGCGAGGCCCGCGAAGCCGCCGCCGCGAAGGCCACCGCCAGCGGCGCTGACTCCGACGACGAGCCCACCCCCCAGCTGTCCGAGGCCCCCGCGGGCAGCCCCGTCAGCGACCAGGTCGAGATCGACCGGCGGGCCCAGGCCATCGCCGAAGGCCTGCGCTGCCCGGTGTGCCAGGGCCTCTCCGCTGGGGACTCCCAGGCCGAGTCCGCCATCGCCATGCGCACCCGCGCGGGCGACCTGGTGGCCGCCGGCTACAGCGAGGCCCAGATCAACGCCTACTTCGTCGAGCGGTACGGCGAGTGGGTGCTGCTCGAGCCTCCCCGATCCGGCCGCCACTGGCTCATCTGGCTCAGCCCCCTGGCCTTCCTGGGGCTGGGTCTGCTGGTCGTGACCTGGCGCATGACCTCCGAGTCCAAGCTCGAGAAGGCCGCCATCACCATCGACGATGCCGAAGAGGATCCTTTCGAGAAGCGGATCCTCGACGAGCTCGAGAGGAGCTGACGTGGACTGGAACACCTGGCTCCCCCCCCTGCTCGCCAGCGGCGTCGGCCTGGTCACCGGGGCCGTGCTGGTCTGGCGTGCCGCAGGCTCCGACAGCCCCGCCGAAGAAGCCCACACCCTGCGCGAGCACAAGGCCGCCCTGATGGAGCGCTTGCGCGAGCTGGACGTGGAGCGGCCCAAGCTCGGCGATGAGACCTGGCAGACCGAACGTGACGCGCTGGTCAAGCAGGCCGCACAGACCCTGCGCCGCATCGACGCCCTCGAGGCCCAGGGCCACCGCCGACCCTCCAGCCTGGCCACCCCCATCGGCGTGGTGGTCGCCATCGCCCTGGCCTCCACCGGCGTGGTGGCCTGGCCCGACACCGGCGGCAGCGCCGAGCCTGTGCCCCTGGACACCCCCCCGCCGCGCGCCCAGGCTCCCACCGGCATGGGTGCCCCCAGCTCCATGGGCGAGGCCATCGCCGGCTCCAGCTCACTGCCCGACGACCTCGACGAGCTCAACGCCATCGCCTACGAGGCCATGCTCCAGGGCCAGCTGCCAACGGCCATGGGCGCGGTCGAGAAGGCTCGCCAGCTGGCGCCCGATGATCCGCTGGTCAACACCCACTTGAACATCATGCGCATGAACGTGGGCATGATCGACAAGGCCGCGGGTGAGCTCGAGGCCATCGTGTCCGCCCACCCCACCCAGCCTCGCCCCCTGCTGTGGTTGGCCTACGCCAAGGGCAACCAGGGCCAGGACGAGGCGGCCCTCGGGATGCTGCAGATGGTGCTCGAGATGGCACCCGACAGCGAAGAGGCCGTGCTGGCGCGGCAGTGGATGATGGAGATCGATCGGGGGCCGCCGCAGGAGTAGCGAGTTCTGTGCTCGGATCCACTTCTGTGGGTGCGGTGTTCGTCCCTGCCCGCGGAATCCCGATCCCGACACAGGTCCGCTGATCTCGCGACCCCCTCATCCGCCCTTCGGGCACCTTCTCCCCGGGGGGGAGAAGGGTCTGTTCGTCGGGGCCCACATGGACGCATCGAGGTCGATGTGGCGAGGCTCACCAGCGAGTGCCCAGACCCGATGGTACCCACCAAGGGGTACCATTCGGTGTCTCGAGGTCCCATGCGCGCGCTGCTTCCCCTCCTCCTGATCGGCTGCTCTCCTCCAGGCACCGAACCTGCCGATCCACGAGACACCGGCGCCGACATCCAGGACACGGCCCCAGTGGTGGACACCGGCGACAGCAGCGCCGAGACCGACACCATGCCACCACCCCCCATCGACCAGGCCGCCCCCGCCCACGTCGAGCTGGCCACCTTCGCCCTGGGCTGATTCTGGACCCCGGACTCCCGGTACGGGAGCCTCCCCGGCATCGTCCGCACCCGCGTTGGCTACGCCGGTGGCACCACCCCCGATCCCACCTACGCCGAGATCGGCGACCACACCGAGAGCATCGAGCTGGAGTTCGACCCCGAGCTCATCGACTACGACACCCTGCTCGAGCTGTACTGGGAGGGCGCGGACGCCGCCAGCACCAGCTGCACCCAGTACGCGCCCATCATCTTCTGGCACAGCGAAGAGCAGCGTGAGCTGGCCCAGGCCTCCTGGGAAGCCCAGGGCGAGCCCGAGGTGGATATCCGCGAGGCCCAGCCCTTCTACCAGGCCGAGGACTACCACCAGAAGTACCGCCTCAAGTACGTGGGGGTGGTCTACGAAGACTTCCAGCGCATGTACCCCGACCACGACGACATCGTGCGCTCCACCGCCGCGGCTCGCTGCAACGGGATCATCTCGGGGTACGGCACCCGGGACGAGCTGGGGGACGAGATCGACAGCTACGGCCTGACCGAGTCCGCGCTGAAGGTGCTGGAGAGCTACCTGAGGTAGGACCTGTGCTCATGAAACGGAGGAGCGCTATCCCCTCACCCGCCGCTACGCGGCACCCTCTCCCTCGGGGAGAGGGGCCGGGGGTGAGGGGGTAGAACCGCCAGCAACGCTTTGTCCGACCACCGGCTACGCTCAGTCGCAGGGGTTGTAGAGCACCGCGCCGAACTCGTCCCAGTCTCCCTCGACGCCCACCAGGACGTCGTTGCGCCCATCGGCGTCGAGATCATCGATCAGCAGCGGCCCCTCCCTCCACGCGTCGCCGGGCAGCTCGAAGGTCCCCTGGCTCTGCCACCCGCCGGCATCATCGGGCGCGAACCAGAACCAGTACTCATCGCCCCCCCCCGTAGTCCCCCAGAAGGAACAGGTCCGGGCGGCTGTCGCCGTCCAGGTCCGCGACCTGGGCGCTCAGGGGGTTCAGGACCTGTGGGTCGAGGGAGAAGGTCGTGGTGGTGAAGGCGCCCCCGCCGTCGTTGTGCACGTGGTTGAAGGTGCTGCCGGTGAGGTTGGTCCATGCGACCAGGTCCGGCAGCCCATCCCCGTCGAGGTCGCCTGCTGCCAGGTCGGATGTCTGGGTGCCCACTCCAATGCTGCTGGCCTCCCCGAAGCTCGCGTCCCCGCCGCCGGTCGCCATCAGCACATTGCCTCCGGAGACCACCAGGATGTCCAGCGCTCCGTCCCCGTCGAAGTCCCGGAGCTCGAGCACGTGCCCGTCCGAGGCGATCTCCAGCTCCGCGTCCAGGGTGTACCCACCGCTGCCGTCGTTCATCAGGATCGCGAACCGATCATCCGTGCCGGTGTCCATCACGGCGTCCAGGTCGCCATCCCCGTCCACATCCCCCAAGGCGAGGCCCATCTGCCTGCGCGACAGCGGAAGCTCCGTGATTTCCTCTCGCTCGATCCGCCCCGTGCCGTCGTTGAACAGCACCCGTAGATCGTGGTCGTCGAAGGCCGCGCCGATCACCACATCCGCGTCGCCGTCACCGTCGATGTCGCCGGCCTGCAGGTCCCCGAGGGAGTCGTAGCAGCCCGTGAAGCTCGGGTGGTTCCAGCTGTCGGTGAGCTGGAAGGTCGCCGCGTCCTGATCACGGACCCACAACATGATGGTGCAGCCCGACAAGGCCACGATGTCCAGGTCCCCGTCCACATCCAGGTCTACGGTCCGCCAGACCGTGAGCCGGCTGTCCAGCTCGGTCGGCAGCTGGAAGGCGCCGTCCCCATCCCCGCGGCGAAGGATCAGCCAGCCGCGCTGGTCTCCCCGGACGGCGTCGAGGGTTCCATCGCCGTCCATGTCGGCGAACAAGATCGTCGACGCGTCCTGCAGCCAGTCCACCCCAGTCACCTCGCTCTTCTGCACGGGCCCGTAGGGCGTGCCCCACCAGATCCAGCTCGAGGCGTCGTCGAGCACCACCATCTCGTCCACGCCGTCCCCGTTCACGTCCACCACGTCGAGGACATCGGGAATCAGGTACTGGGAGTCGTAGATGTCGTACCAGGCGCGAACGATGCGGGCCTGAAAGCTGCCGCCGCCGTCGTTTTCGAGCCAGGCCAGATCGGTGTCCGCAGAGCTGGAGCCAGCGATGTCCGGGAAGCCATCGCCATCGAGATCGCCCATGGCCAACAGGTTGGTGGGACGGCCGAAGTCGAGGGGCTCGCGAGTGAAGGTGGCGGCCCCGTCGTTGCGGAGCAGGTGGCCCTGCTGTTCCTCCAGGCCTCCCAGGACCATGTCCAGGTCGCCGTCACCGTCGACATCCCCTACGACCAGCTGATCGAAGGGGGTGTCCTCCTCGCCCGTGACCATGCTCCAGCCCGCTCCATCGGCGAGCACGATGGACCATCGCTCGCCCGCGCAGGCCACCGCCAGGTCGGGCCGGCCGCTGCCATCCATGTCTGCAGCGCGCATCATGGACGGGCTCGAGCAGCCGCTGTGGTACAGCAGCGCGGGTGCTGTGAAGCCCCCGGTGCCATCGTTGGTGGAGCTGCGAATCCACCCATCGGGGGACAGGAAAGCGAGATCAGGATCGCCATCGGCGTCCAGATCGGTGCTGATGGTGGTCAGGGGTGAGAAGCCCAGCTCCACGGGCTCGCCTTCCAGCAGCCCCAGGGCACCGTCGCCGGCGAGCAGCCGCAGCTGGCTGGAAGAGATCTCAACGAGGTCGATATCGCCATCGCCGTCAAAGTCGCCGGCGATCAGGTCGTGGATAGAGGGCCCATCCCGCAGCTCGGTGAAGCCATCGACGCGCACCCGGAAGTCTTCGGCGGGGCAAGCGATGTCGGTGTCGGCGTCGGTGTCGGCATCCGTGTCGGCGTCGGTGTCGGCGTCCGTGTCGGTGTCGGTGTCGCTGTCGGTGTCGCCTTTGTGGCCAGTGTCGGGGGGCTGGGTGTCGGTGGGCTTGGGTTCGTCCTCGCCGCAGCCCAGGCACGCGGCCATGATCACCACCAGTCCGCTCTTCACCACCGTTCTGCCCATCTGGCCCTCCCTGAAGGTATCGCCTGCTTGGCGATGGTCCATCGTAGCACTGACGACGGTCCTCGCCACCCCTCTCCCGCCCCTCCGGGGCACCCTCTCCCCAGAGGGGAGAGGGACCAAGACGTTACCCAAGTACGGCCTGGGGAACGTAGGGGAGGACTTCATGTCCTCCCGCAAGTGAGACCGCCCAGGTACGCCGAAGCCAGCCCTACAGCTCGTAGGCCCCGATGTCCCAGCCCCCTCCCTGGGGCCGTTCGGTGCCGTCGATGTCCGCGGTCACGCCCCACGCGCTGGCGTCCGCGCCTGCATCGATGAGCGGCGAAGTACTGGACGGCCGATACTCGGACTCGAGATGGGGGTCCTCGGACAGGTTGCCGTCGCTGCCGGCGGGATCGGTGAAGCCGGCGTACTCGGCGCCCTCGTTGCCCCAGACCAGGTTGTGCTCGAAGGCCGCCAGGGCCTCGAGGCCGTAGGCGTAGAAGCCGTAGCGTCCGTTGGCGACGGAGACGTTGTTCACGATGCTGGTGGTGGGGCCGACATCCCCGTCGTAGTAGTCTGGGGGGCAGTGGATCTTGATGCCGTCGTTGGCGTTGCCCACCACGGTGTTGTTCACAATGGCGCCGCTGTCGTCGTAGGAGCTGACGATGCCGTCGGGGGAGTTGCCCACCACCAGGTTGGCGGCCACCACCGCCGCGCTGTCCACCGTGCGCAGGCCGCCGCCGGAGCTCTCGGTGTAGTTGCCCTCGAAGACGTTCCCCGCGATGACGGGGGCCGCGTAGCGGGCCAGGATGCCGCCGCCCACGCCGCTGTCGCCGCCGTGGCGGTTGCCCTCGAGGCTGTTGCCCAGGATCTGAGCGTCACCGTCGTACAGGTACAGGCCCGCGCCGCCATAGGAGCTCTGGTCGGTGATGGTGTTGTCCCGCACCACGTTGCCCTGGAACACACCGTCGTAGCGGAACAGCACCGCCCCCGCGCCGCGCCCCGTGGTGGTGTTGCCCTCGATGATGTTGGCCTCGATGGTGGGGCTGGCGTCCCACACCCACAGGCCACCGCCGTGCTGCAGGCTGGCGTCGAACCAGCTGTCGGTGCCTGGTGTGCCCGTGCCCCCCCGCAGGGTGAAGCCCCGCAGGACCGACTCCGGCCCCTGGTCGTCGGCGATGGTGACCACTGAGCCGCCGCTCGGAGGCTCGATGATGGTGATCCCGGCACCCCCGGTGCTCTCGAGGACGAACTCCTTGTCCCCGAAGTCGACGTTCTCGGCGTAGGTGCCGGGAGCTACGTAGACCTCGGCACAGCTGGACGAGAGGGCCTCGATGCCTTCGCCGATGCTGCGCAGCGGCGCCTCGTTGGACCCGTCGCCCCCCTCGTCCGCCGCCACGTCCACCCAGATGGGACAGGGCGCATCGGTGTCGGCATCGGTGTCGGTGTCGGTGTCGGTGTCACCGTCGGCGTCGGTGTCGGTGTCGGCTTCGAAGCCGGTGTCGTCGATCTTGTCAGGGCTGGGGTCGCACGCGGCGACGAGGAGTCCAACGAAGAGCAGGGTGCGCACGTCTCCTCCAGGGAACGGAACATGCCGTGGGACGGGCAGTATAGCCCCTCCGAGACCCAGCTCTGAAGCACGACGGCCCGACGTCGAGGACGCCGGGCCGCGAAGATCGCGAAGGAGCGCTGGCTAGATGCCCGCGTACTCCAGCTCGACCGTGTAGACCTTGTCGCCTGCGGAGCCGGTCCATCCGAACAGCACGATGTAGTACTCCTCGCCGGGCTCGAGGGTGAAGCCGACATCGGCGGTGTTGAACGACTCCGGGTTCGAGTCGCCGTAGTGCCAGGCCGCCACCAGGACCGCGCCCGTGGAGTCCAACAGGTACATGTCCAGGTTGTCGGCGTCGCTGCCGTAGTCGAAGGTGACAGTGGCGTTCATCGACTCTTCGACGGTGAGGCCGAAGACGTCGTTGTCGCCCGAGTAGTCGGGATCGTCGGTCTCGTAGACCACCACGCCGTGGATGATGTCCACGATGCCCGGGCCGCTGGCCACAGGCAGCACGTTGGCGTAGCTGGCCACGTTGGCCCAGTCGAGATCACCCTCTTCGGTGGTACCGACGTCGTTGGGCTCCTCTTCGCTGTACTCCCAGCCGATGACCTTGGGCTGCAGGGTGTCGATGGTGACCACGATGTCGCCGCGGGGCACCGTGACCGGCTCCGGCGGCGCGGTGTCGGCGGTGTCGGTGGCCTCCTCGGGCTCGGTCTCGGGGGCGTCGGTGTCGATGCCCCAGGTGCCCACCTGCTCGGTGCCGTCGCCGGTGGCGACCTGGACGGCCTCGGAGCTGTACAAGGCGCCAGAGGGGATGGAGGCGTTCAGCGTGGGCCAGGTGCCGCCCATCAGCCAGACCTGGGGGATGGACTCGGTGACCGTGTGCTCTTCCTCGCACACCTCGGTCTGGGTCTCCTCGATCTCCCAGGTGCAGGACTCCTCGCACTCGGCGTCCTGGACACAGGACTCGGTGTCGGGGTCGTAGCTGGCGTCGCAGCCGCAGTCCGAAGCGGAACAAGAGAAGTCCGACTCCATCCCGCAGTTGACATCCTCGGTGACCACGGACTTGACGTGGAGCATCTCGAACTTGCCCACCCAAGCGCGCTCGGCCTCGTCCCACTCCATGTCGTAGACCGAGGCGCCCGCCACGGGGTAGCCGCGTTCGTTGACGTCGTCGGACAGGTAGGCGCCCACGATGAACTCGTCGTCTTCGGGCTCCAGGGCTCCCAGCGTGTAGCTGTAGGGCATGGCCGTGTCGGTGTACTCGGTGCTGTCCGCCGCCATGATCTCGATGCCGTACATGGCGCCGTTGGTCACGTCGAAGCTGAAGGCCAGGTGGCCGAGAGTGCCGTCGCTGGAGTAGCCGAACTCGGGCACGGGCACGCAGGCCTCGGTGATCTCGACATCCCAGGTGCATGTGTCGGTGCAGCCGTCTTCCTCGACGCACATCTCTTCGCATTCGTCGTAGGTGGCCGCACATCCGCAGTCGTCCTCGACCGGGGCGCAGGCGTACGTGGTGGTGCACTCCTCTTCCGCGTTGGCCAGGTCGTAGACGTAGCTGTAGAGGATGGTCTTGTCGCGCCCCATGCCCTGATCGGTCTCGAACTCGAGCTCGAAGCCGATGGTGCCGGAGCCGTTGGCGACCACCGTGTAGTAGTCGGAGGTGCCGGCGATGGCGTCCTCGATGCTGCCGAAGCCCTCGATGTCCGCCGAGATGGTGGTCTCCCGGTAGGTGATCATGGGCAGCTCCACCGGAGCGTCCCAGGTGTCGTTGGTGGCGTCGGCGGGCTCATCGAAGGCGGCGGGGGCCACGATGATGTTGCCGCGGATGACGGTGGTGTCGATGCCCTCTTCGGTCTTGACGCAACCGGAGAGGAGCAATGCTGCGATGGTGATGCTGGTGCGCTTCATCAGAACTCTCCCCGGATACCGAACTGGAAGTAGCGAGGGGACATGTAGCGAGTGGGCGAGCCGTACAGGACGTCGCCGCCGCTGTCGAGGTAGATGCCGTCCTCGGCGCCCGGGTCGTCGTAGACGGTGTTGACGCCCACGACCGTGCGGCTGTTGAAGGCGTTGAAGCACTCGGCCGTGAGGTCCCAGGTGGTGCGACCGGCGGCGATGGTGAGGCCGGCCTTGAGGTTGGTGTTGGACACCGCGGGCAGGCGGTCGGGCTGCAGGCCGTCGTCGCCGTAGTTGGTCCAGTCACCCCAGTAGCCGTTGTAGTAGATCTTCCGGTAGGGGTAGCCGGAGCGCATCATGAAGTCCCAGCCGGCCAGCCAGCCGATGCCGAACTTGTCGCTGATCTGCGCGGCGTGGGGATCGCGGTAGGAGCCGGACAGCTTGAAGTAGTGCGGGATGTCGTAGGACAGCACGCCCTCTTCGAAGTACATCTGCTGGGCGTTGTCCATCAGGTAGGTGGCGCCGTGGTCGTCGTGGGTGCCGTAGGCGTGGGACCAGGTGTACGATCCGATCAGGCCCCAGTTCTCGTCGAACTGCTTGGAGGCCTTGAACTCGAGGGCCGTGTACTGGGTGTAGGCCTGCTGGGGGGTGCGCTGCCGGAAGAGGTACTGGTTGGAGCCGTTGCGGTAGCCGATGACGTTGGTGCCGTCGTGGTTCCAGATCAGGTTGACCTCGTCGTCCTCCCAGAAGTAGTGCGCGTGCTCGTAGGTGAAGGTGACATCGGCACCCCAGCCGCCGCCGAGGTCGCGCCCGATGCCGACATCGAACTCATCGGAGTAGGGGTTGACCAGGGAGGTGTGCTTGAGGAACTTGTCGGCCGAGCCCTGGGCGCCGTCGCCCCAGTCGCCGGTGATGTCGTCCCAGTACTCCTGGCTGGTGCCGCCGGTGTTCTCTTCGAGGATGCTGGCCAGGTAGAGGAAGCCGGTGTCGTAGAAGCGACCGTAGTAGGCGTGCAGGCTGGTCTTGCCGTCGCCGGTCAGGTCGAAAGCCGCGCCGAAGCGAGGCGCGAAGGTGACCGAGCTGAACACCTCGTTGCCCACGTCGTTGCGCAAGCTCGAGTAGTCCATGCGCACGCCCGGCCTCAGGGTGAGGCGGGGGATGGGCTGCCACACATCCTGCAGGTAGGCCGAGGCCATCATGCCGGTGAGCGTGGCCTCCATGTTGGTCTCGTAGGCGGTGCGGTAGTAGGGATTGTAGCTGTCCAGATCGGTGGGATCGCCGCCGTGGCGCCAGTAGGGCGCGCCGTTGACGTCCAGGTTGGGCAGGGCCGAGAAGCTGGACATGAACTCGCCCTGGGCGCCGATCTTGAACTCGTGGGAGCCCAGGAAGTCGGCGTACTGGGTGAGCTTGGTGCTGAACGAGGCGCGCTGGCGACGGGAGTCGTAGTCGTAGGGGTGGATGCCCGCGTTGAAGCCGTCGGGGTCGTAGGCGAACCAGCCCACTTCCTCGCAGCGCTCGTTGTTGCCGGTGACATTCTTGTAGTCGGCGCAGTCGTCCCACATGGAGGTGTAGTTGAGGTAGGACTGCTGGACGTAGGCCTGGGTCTCGAGGATGGTGGAGCGGGAGGGGACCCACATGTGGCCAAGAGAGCCGAGCCAGCCGCCCTGCTTCCAGAGGATCTCACCGCTGGGCAGGGTGTAGACCGAGCTGTCGGCGTTGGCGATGGAGGTGGGGTCCATCTGGCCGTGCACGCA
>CAZHIK010000109.1:0-14052 GCA_964532635.1 uncultured Enterobacterales bacterium | reverse complement strand
GGCCTCCACCTACGACGTCCTCCTGCCAGGGCTCGTCGTAGGTGGAGGCCGACGCGAGGGGCACGAGCATCGCGAGCAGAGTGAGGCTGGGCATTGGGACCTCCTGCAGGGTCGAAGGACACCGTAGCAGACCCGCCGAGTCCCAGGCAGTGGGGCATGCGTCTTCCAGGTCGCACCCGGGACTGTCCCACTCGGGTTCACGAGCCCCACCGTGGCCGCGAGGCGCCCAAAGTCCACCTTCTTCGGTTGCTCACTCGCCGGCACGGCGCTTGCAGCGGGTGAGGACAGCCCACAACGCTCGAAGTCCCTGGCGAATCCAGCGCGATCCGCCCAGGGGGAGGTACGGCCCGAAATGACCTTCCTTCCTACACTCCTTCTCACTCTCCAGGGACCCATCGCCCTGGCGACAGCGCCCCATCCGCTCCAGGAAGCGCTGGACCGCCCGGCCAGCGGCCTGGAGCTGGTCTACGACGACACACACGGCCCCTGGGGTGGCACGCGCTGCGAGCTGGCGGCCGAAGGCGAGCTGACCTGCACCGTGACCCCCGAGGGATTCGGCACGCCGGTGGAGCGAAGTGTGAAGCTGACCCCCGGGCAGCTGCAGGAGCTGGCGGGCCTGCTGGCGAGCCTGGAGGTCTGGGAGCAGCGGGTACCCCCACGCACCCCGGTCCCAGGTGAGACCAAGGCCGAGCTGACGGTGGCCGTCGGCGGCACCGAGGCGTCCATGTGGGAGTGGTACAATGACATGGGGGCCAACGACCGCCTCGCGCAGATCAAGGGCTGGCTGGACGCCCGGGCAGGTGCACGATGATGTGGCCCCTGGTCCTGACCGCGCTGCTCTTCGGCTCGAGCGACGACGCCCACGCCAACGACAGCTGCCTGAGCCCCTCGAGCCCGGTGGTCTCCGACCTGGCCCTGGCCGCCGAGGCCACCGCGGAAGCCGAGAAGACGGAGTCCGACAAGTACCACGCCGACAAGGACGTCAAGGACCCCCTCAGCTACAACAGCTCCAACGGCGACAACGACGGCGACGGCGTACGCAACCGCAGCGACGCCTTCCCCAACGACCCCCGCAACACCAAGGACAGCGACGGTGACGGCGTGGGTGACACCGCCGACGCGTTCCCCGACGATCCAAAGGAGACCAAGGACTCCGACTGCGACGGGATCGGTGACAACGCCGACAAGGAGTTCGACGGCCTGGGCTGTGTGTCCCACGCCCGGCGCTGGTCGGGCGACGGCGTGTACGGCCAGAACATCGCCTTCGACATGGTGACCACCGAAGACGGCAAGATGCACGTCGAGATCCGGGTGAACCTGTCTGGCGCACGCGACAAGCGGCGCGAAGCCATCTGGGAGCACTGGTCCGAGATGATGTGGTCCAACGACGAGATGACCGTGGACGTCATCTGGACCAACGTCAACGCCCACAAGACCGTTCGGGTCTACAGCGGCAGCGGCCGCGCCAACTCCGGCACCTACTACACCGCGTCGTCCAAGTGGGTCGTAGCCCACGAGATCGGCCACCTGCTGGGCCTGCACGACGAGTACTACGACCGCTCCGACCCCAACCGTCTGATGGGCGAGGGCGACGCGCTGATGGCCTACAACTTCGACGGCGCGCGCACCTACCCCCGCTACCACAAGCAGATCATGGAGCACTTCGACACCTCGAAGAGCCGTCCCGCAGCGGTGGCCGACCTGCCCGAGGACTACCAGAAGCATTGGGAGGCCCCCGACGCCCAGGAGCTGGTGGCGTGCCCTGAGGGGACCGCAAAGTACGAGTCGGTCAAGGCCGACTACAAGGAGCTGTTCTGCAAGAAGGACGGCGAGAAGACCTACCTGGCCCACACCCGGGGCACCTGGTGGGAGTGGCAGGATCACCACGACGACGGCACCGCCACCCTGATGCACCCCACCACCAAGGAGCGCCTGCTGGTCAAGGCCGACGACCTGGTTCCCGTGGCTCCCCCTGGCACCGAGGTCGATCCGGCAGGGAAGCCCCGCCGCGTGACCCCACCCCCCGAGCCCAAGCTGGTGGCCTGCCCCGAAGGCACCTCCAAGTACAAATCGGTCAAGGCCGCCTATGAGGAGCTGTTCTGCCAGAAGGACGGTGAGAAGACCTACCTGGCCAACATCGACGGCGAGTGGTGGACCTGGGACGAGCACCTGGACGACGGCTCCGTGCTTCTGACCAACGACGACGGCGACTACCGCGTGTTCGGGTCCGACGAGCTGACCCCCACCGCTCCTCCCGGCACCGTCATCGAAGATCCCGCGGTCGAGGAGCCGCCGGTCGAGGAGCCGCCGGTCGAGGAACCCCTGGTGGCCGACCCCGATCCGGTGGAGACGGACACCAGCGAGGACACGATCGAGGAGATCGACTGGGATCCCGTCACGGACGAGACGGACGCGGTGGTGGACGCAGACCCGGACCCCGTCACCGACGAGACCGACATCACCGACGAGGACGAGACCGCTGGACTCGACGATCACACCGTCTGGCCCCGCCCGCGCCCACCGCCACCACCTCCCTGGTGGCGCGAGGGACGTCCCCCACCACCGCCACCACCGTGGCTCCGGAACAATCGCCGCCCCCGCCCGCCCTTCCAGGCGGAAGGGGGCGCCTAGGCCCCGCTAGGCTGGCCGCACTGCGGTGATGGCCGCCGAAGCCACGTAGTCCTCGATCCCACGGCCCGGCGCCCACTGCTCGATGGTTGCCCGGCTGCGGGGATCCACATCGACGCTCACGTCCTCGAAGCCCACCTCGGCAAGGATGGCTTCGACCTCCGCGACCGTCGCCGCACCCGCGACACAGCCAGCCAGCAGGGCCAGGTCATCCCGGATGGCCGGCGGCAGGGGCTGCAGGGCCACCACGTCGCTGATGGCGATGCGGCCGCCGGGCTTCAACACCCTGAATGCCTCTCCGTAGACCGCGGGCTTGTCGGCGCTCAGGTTGATCACGCAGTTGGACATGATCACGTCGGCGAAGCCGTCGGCCAGGGGCAGGGCCTCGATCTCGCCCAGGCGGAACTCCACGTTGTCCAGACCAGCCTCCGCCGCGTTCTTGCGCGCCAGGGACAGCATGTCCGCGGTCATGTCCACCCCCACGGCGCGGCCGCTGGGGCCCACCGCCTTGGCGGCCAGGAAGACGTCCAGCCCCCCGCCGCTGCCCAGGTCCACCACGGTCTCGCCGGGGGACAGGCTGGCGATGGCCTGGGGATTGCCGCAGCCCAGGCCCAGGTCGGCGCCACCGGGCACGCTGCCCAGGGTCTCGGCGTCGTAGCCCAGATCCTGGGAGCTGGGGGCCTGCTCCACGGCGGGACTGCAGCAGCCCGGGCTGCAGCAGCCGCTGCCTTGCTGGCGGGCCACGGCGCCGTAGCGCTCTCGTACAATGTCACGGACGGTGCGGGGATCGATGGGGGACATGGCAGCTCCTTTCATCGTATATCGTCTATTTGCGATAGGTCTGGGTAGAAGAAAGGCGTGCCGCAGCACGCCGGGGGAGGATCAGAGGGAGGAGACCAGGGACTTGAGCCGTTCGATGACCTGGGTGTCGAGGCAGTAGCAGGTGCGGGGTCCGTCGACCTCGCCCTGGATGAGCCCAGCCTGCTTGAGCACCTTGAGGTGCTGGGAGACCGTGGACTGGGCCACGGGCAGCAGGTCCACCAGGTCGCCGCAGATACAGGCCCGCCGCGCGGCCAGCACCCGGAGGATGCGCACCCGCAGCGGGTGGGCCAGGGCCTTGGCCATGCCGGCCAGCTCGGCGTCGGTGGGCAGCGCGTCGCAGCAGGGCTCGACGTCGGAACCGCAGCCGATGGAGCGGGTGGAGCAGCAGTCGGTGGTCGGAGAAGGCTTCATCGTAAGATTACGATTAAACGCGAGGGGCGGAGGTGTCAAGCAAGGAGGGCACCAAGCACGCCAGATCACCCGACCTGGTCTCAACCACTCCGAAACCCTTGTTCGAAACCATCCCTCAACAACGCGAATCTCCTCACGACAACGGTTGTGGACCGTTTCCAACCGAGCGGCGCCAACGATGCAAGGGACTGAACAGCTGAGCTCTCCGGTTCCACTACCAGGTCGAAGAAGTGCTCCAGACGAACCTTCTCGGAGTCTGTGGCGATGCGCCCCATGTCGAACCCGAGCCACCACGCACAGGCCTCTTCGGCCCAGATGTCCCGCTCTGCAGTCGGGCCCACGTAGCCTCTGTCGTCAGAGATACTCAGAAACTCGTCCATCAGACCTGTCAAGTGGACCAGGTCCTTCTCTCGCACGGCAGGACGGTCCAACCAGGCGATGACCTTCAGCAAGGCCACCAGAGGAACAACCGCCGCGGGGACGAGGTGGTGCTCTTCGGTCAGGCAGGCCTGTCCATCATCCCACAGGTGCTGGAAGCCTTGGAGGTTCAGCTCTCTGTCTTGACCAGGCCAGGCGACTCCTCCTGTTTCGAGCAACTCCCTCCCCGCTGGGATCAAGTCCACCGTCTCGCCTTGGCTTCCGATCCACCTTCCGATCTTCTTCGGATCGGCCTCCCAATCAGGACCCGACTCCATCGCAACCAGCACGTGCTCCACCGTCGCCTCGATCGCCACATCGAGGTCCAACGTCTTGTTGGGAAGGTCGATCTCCTGCATCTCGAGAGCCGCAGCTCCAACGACGACCATCCGCCGGTCGGGAAAGGTCCTGACGAGCGAGTCGAGGGCTTCTCTCCTACGCTCCATCCGCGAGCCCCCAATCCGACAGGATGTTTTCCCGCACCTCCACGGCTACCTCCTGCGAGTGCGGGTCCCGCCGCCAGGAAAGCTCTGCCAGAGCCAGCAACGGCCTGACTGACTGGCGGAAGCTGCGCCCCGCCTCGAGAAAAGGCAGCGTCAAGACCTCGACCTGACCATCGGGATCAGCTCGAAGAGGGAAGCGGGGAGCCTCGGCCATGTCGAGGACAAGCGCGTGCAGCACGATGTCTCCTGCTGCGCCAGTGTGCAGAAGTCTGTATGAGGCCTGGGAGCCGCCCCAAGCCCAGGTATCCAGAGGCAGAGCGTGCTCGAGCGTGATCCGCAAGGCATCCACAGACCCTCGCGGCAAGGCATACCGGCCCAAGAGCAACTTGGGTCTCACCAGGTCCCGGTACCCGATCAGCCACTCATCGAGGTACCCCGCCCTTCCGACCAACAACGGACCACCATGACCGTCGATCAAGGCCCCGTCTTCCTGCAGGCGCTGCTTGACCGAGCGCACGACGAACGTGCTCGCACCACACACGCTGGCGACAGCGCGCAGGGGATTCGACAATATCGAGGGCATCTCCAGACAAGCCCCGAGCACGCGGTAGAAGCTGGCGCGCCTCCCTCCCTTGCGGGTCTCGACACTCTGTTTCCTGCCCTCGATGTGGGCGTAGAAACGGCCGTTGAGATCCAGATAGCGGTTGCCTGCTGCATCCAGGTAGTCGACACCCACGTTGCGAAGCTCCGCCGCCACACCCGGGCTGATGGTTCCAGCAACGAGCAGGCGCCGTTCTGCCCCTCGAGCGAGAGGACGAGTACGCACCTGGTGGACGACAGCGTGACCGACGACACCACGCTTGTACTCGAGAGCGTAGGTGAACACGCCATCTGGAGTGTCGACCTCGACGATGCCATCCCAATCTCGATCCACTCCTTCGACCCTGAACCGGGCAGAGCGTACGAATGGCAGTTCCTCGAGCCACCTCATCCATGCTAGTTCGTTGGAGCTCATGTGTTTTTTCTACCCGTGTTTTCTTCAAGAACACATGCTGGTTTATATCACAAACAGACCAGGAAGACACTCGTGCTAAGCTCCCAACCTCCCACACCGAACCGGAGTGACCCCATGCGCTCGTGGATGCTGACCGGACTGCTGCTCGTCGCCTGCCAGGGCCAGGAGCCCGCCACCCCCGCCGAGGCCCCCGCTCCCGAGGCCGCCCAGCCAGAAGCGCCGGCCCCCGCCGCCGAGACGCCTCCACCCGCGGTCAACTACCGGGCGCTGGTGCCCTCCCCCCTGAGCATCGAAACCTCGGTGCGTGAGGCCGGCGTAGCCGACAGCCTCGCCTCCCTGGTGCCCACGGATGCTCCGAAGTACGTCGAGGGCGACGCCAACGCCACCGCGGTGCGCACCGGCGTGGTGCTCGCCGACGCCATCCTCGCAGGCGAGGGGGCTCCCTCCGAGCTGCTGCTCGCCCGCCTCGAGGTGATCCGCTCCGGGATGGCCGCCATCGGCACCGGCGAAGGCCTGCTGGGCACCATCGATGACCTGAAGGCCAAGATCGAGCAGGAGGGCGCTGGCAAGAAGGAGTTCATCCAGGAGCTGGACAACATCGCCTCCATGATGATCCCCGAGGACGGCTTCGGTCCCGACGACAAGACCGGACCCCTGCTCCAGGCCGGTGCCTGGCTCGAGGGCTCCCACCTGGTGGCCAAGGCCATCCGAGCCGGCGACAAACCCGAAGCGGCCTCCGCCCTGCTCAAGGAGCAGCAGGTGGTGGACTACTTCCTGGGCTACGTCCAGTCCCAGGGCGAGGGCAAGGCCGACGACCAGGTGCTCGATACCCTCGAGCAGGTGCTCACCACCCTGTCCCAGGTGGCCGCCCAGGACCAGCTCAGCCCCGAAGACGTCGAGATGATCGAGGTCCGCACCGGCCAGGTCCTCGAGCTGCTGTAGATCAGCGCCCCACCCGGCTCAGCATCACACCACAGGCCGCCAGCAGGGCGGCCGCGCCGCCCAGCAGCACCCCCAGGGGCAGTACCAAGCCGCTCTCGGGGAAGCCCAGGCAGGTGCCCACGACGTCGAGCTTGTCTGCGGCGGCGTACTCGAGGCCAACCAGCCCCTCGAAGACCCAGCGCATGGGGCTGAGAGCCGTGAGCGCCTGCTGCAGATCGCCCATCTGGCGGTAGAGGTCCAGGTAGCCGGAGAGCATCAGCTGGGGCAGCAGCAGCAACGGTAGGCTCGAGATGGCGGCCACCTCGGTGGAGGCGACGCTGGACACCAGCAGCCCCAGCCCGAGCCCGCAGGTGGCGGTGGCCACCAGCAAGGCCCAGGCCGGTAACAGCGTGGACCAGGCCAGCCCCACCATGGGCCAGACGATGCCCACCATGATGGCCGTCTGCAGCAGCACCAGCCCGAACTGCGCAGCGAAGACCGAGCCCAGGTAGGGCCCCACTCCGAGCCCCGCCAGCCGCTCCCGCCGGAACCAGGGGCGATCGCCTACCAGCTCCCGGGCCACGTTGCTGCAGCCCAGCCACAGGGCTGCGGCCCCCAGCATGAACAGCGCCGGGAGCACCTCGCTGAGCACGCAGAGCTTGGGCAGGCCCATGCCGAAGCCCGATTCCTTGGCGAAGAGCCAGCCCACCAGCAGCGCGAGCACCGGCGCCTGGAGCAACTGGATGGCGATGGTGCCCCGGTCCCGCAGCTTGCGCAGCAGGTAGTACTTCGACAGCGTGCCCAGCAGCGAGACCATGCCAGGCCGAGGGCGGGCCTGGCCTCCCACCGCGGCCGCGCGGGGCTCCAGATCGAGCTGCCAGGTGCCCACGAACTGCTGGCACTCGTCGCTGTTGAGGTAGTCGCGCTGCCAGGCCTCCGACTCACGACGGGCGCTCGGCGCGGCGGGCTCGAGGGCGTCCATCAGGTAGTCGGCCACGTTGCCGCGACCGTCGAAGGGCAACGCGCTGCGCCGCGCCAGGTAGTCCACCGCGTTGGGTTCGGCGGGCCCGAAGTAGGCCAGCTTGCCGCCGGTGGCCAGCAGCACCAGGCGATCGAGCAGACCGTAGACCTCGGGGCGGGGTTGGTGCAGGGTGAGCATGATGGTCATGCCCGTGCTGGCCAGGTCCCGCAAGATCCGGACAACCTCCATGGCGGAGGACGCGTCCAGGCCCGAGGTGGGCTCATCCAGCACCAGCACAGCTGGCTGGGTCACCAGGGCGGTGGCGATGCTCACCCGCCTGCGCTGACCGCCTGAGATGCCTCGCTTCAGCCGGCCGCCGATGCGGTGGTCCCGCACGTGGGCCAGGCCCATCTGCAGCAGCACCGCCTCCACCCGATCGTGCAGGGCCTCCCGAGGCTGATCGTCCGCGAGGCGCAAGCGCGCAGCCCGCAGCACGGTCTCGAGGACCGTGAGCTCGGGGTGCAGCAGGTCATCCTGGGGCACGTAGCCCAGCCGGTGCTGGAAGCTGGCGAGGTGCTCGGCCATGCACCAGCCGTTGACCAGCACCCGGCCCGAGCTGCAGGGGGCTCGGCCGGTGATCAGGTCGAGCAGCGTGGTCTTGCCCGATCCCGATGGCCCCATCACCCCCACCAGCTCACCCGGGAAGACGGTGAAGGAGACCTCGTCGAGGATGCGCTTGTTCAGCCCGGGCAGCTCGCGGGTCAGCTCCAACGCGTCGATGCGCACCTGGCTCGGATCGCCCTCGGCCGCGCCGATGCGCCCACCGTCCAAGGCCACCAGCACCGAGCCCAGGGCCAGGGTGTCCGTGGTGGACAGGGAGGCGCTCTTGACCCGCACGCCGTTGACCCAGGTGCCGTTGCGGCTGCCCAGATCGGTGACCTGCAGCCGACCCTGGCTGGCATCGATGCGGGCGTGCTCCCAGGAGATCACCGGGGAGTCGAGCACCACATCACAGGCCGGATTGCGCCCCAGCAGCAGCTGACCGCTGTCGGGGATGTGCACTGGCACCGCCGCTGGCCGGCGCCGAATGGCTTCGACTTGCAGCTGACGGCACCAGGCGGAGACCCGAACGGGGGACACCTCGCAGCTGCCGAGCGCCAGTCTTCCTGTGGGCTGCAGCAGGCCCGTACCGTCCACCCGCTCCCCATCGATGAAGACCCCGTTGCGGCTCGCCAGATCCTGGACCAGCAGCGCCCTACCCTGCAGCGAGATGCGCACGTGCTCGCGGCTCACCGCCGGGTGATCGAGCTGGATGTCCGTGGTCTCGTCCCGACCGACCACCATGCTGGGGGTGGACGACAGATCGATCTCGCCCGCCAACAGCTCCACGATGCGCACCGGGCGAGCCCCCAGGCGGATCACGTCCCAGGGGCCCACGGTGGCCGTGCGGACCCGGCGCCCGTCCACCCAGGTGCCCGCCGAGCTGCCCAGGTCCTGCAGCTCGAAGCGTCCGGGCTCCGCGCCGGCCTGCACCATCAGGTGCTGCAGAGCCACGGTGGGATCGTCCACCACCACGTCGCAGGAGGGATCCCTCCCCACCACCCGTGGACGATGGTCCGCGTCGGTGAACAGACCGATGGTCTTGGCTGCCGGGGGACGGGCGTGGGGCTTGTCGGGGCTGCTCATGAGGCCGGGTAGTCTCCGTCGGAGGAACCTGATCCGAGCCCGAGCCTATCAGAGGCAGAGACCGGGCCGCTCCGTGCTATGCTCCGGCCCTTCGCCCCCTCCTCGAGGACCCCATGACCACGCCCTCGGAGTGCATCGGCACCCTGGCCGGCGGCCGCTACCAGCTGGAGCGGATCCTCGGGCGTGGCGGCATGGCCACGGTCTACGCCGCCTGGGACACCCGGCTCGACCTGCGGCGGGCGGTCAAGATCCTCGATCCAACGATGCTGCAGAACACGGCGGTGCGGGAGCGCTTCGAGCGCGAGGCGCGGCTGATGGCCCGCCTGCGCCACCCCCACATCCTCACCGTCCACGATGTCGGCGAGGAAGACGGCAAGCCCTACATCATCATGGAGCTGCTGACAGGGGGGAGCCTGGCCGACCTCATCACCGTCGACCAGGGCATGGATCCGGTGCAGGCCCTGACCTACGGGCAGCAGGTGCTGGAGGCCCTCGAGTTCGCCCACGGCCAGGGGGTGACCCACCGGGACATCAAGCCCGAGAACGTCCTGCTGGACGAGCACGGCGCGGCCAAGGTGGCGGACTTCGGCATCGCCCGCTGGACCACGGACCAACACGCCATGACCCGCACCGGCGCGGTGATGGGCACCTGGGCCTACATGGCCCCGGAGCTGCGCACAGGCGCCAAGCGCGCCGGCCCCCACTCGGACATCTACGCCGTGGGGGCGATGCTCTTCACCTGCTTCACCGGAAAGCTGCCCTTCGACATCCACTCCGAAGAGGTCCGAAAGCAGAGCCTGGCGGACGTGGTCCCGCCCGTGCGCACCTTGATCGAGGGCTCCACCAGCTACCACCCGGACCACCGCTTCCCCTCGGCCGCTGACATGGCTGGCCGGGTCGAGGACGCCCGCAAGGCCATCAGCTCGGTCCATGACCGGCCCCCTCCGGTGCCCGCCGCCTCCGTCGAGCCCAGCCCCAGCGCCTCGGAGACGATGGCCTTCGACGTTCCCGTCGAGACCGACCGCAAGCCCACCTCCCCCACCTTGGCGGAGGAGCCCGCGCTGCCTCGGACGGCGGACACCCTGGCCGCCGAGCCCCCTCCACGGGAGCCCGCCCGACCCTCCCTGTGGGCGGGCTGGAGGGCCGGTGCTGTGGGGGTGCTCGCCTCCTCGCCCCTCCTGGCGGGGCTGCTGATCGCCATGACCGGCGACCTCGGCTACGCAGTGAAGCACGGCGGGGTGGCCATGGTGGCCGTGGTGATCCTGGCGGCCCTGAGCGTCGGTGCCAGCGTGCTGCTCGGCTCAGCCGAGCGGCGGGGCCGGGGGGCGATGGCCGGGTGGTTGCTCCGGCCGAGCCTCACCCTGCTGACAGGCATGGCGTTCGTGGTCGCCGCCGCGCAACAGCTGCTCGAGGCCCTGGGTGGTGGGGACGAAAAAGCGGGGATGGTGGCCTACGCGCTTGGCGAGGCGGTGCTGCTCCAGAGCGTCACCCTGGCCATGGCCTCCCTGGGCCTGATCGCAGCCGCCCTGGCCATCGCGCTGGCCCAGCGCCCCTCGCTGGACGAGGCCGGGGCGCGCAGGGCGGGCCCCCTCGCAGCATCGGTGCTGGTGGGTGGGACCGCCCTGTGGGCCGCCCAGCGCCTGCTCTCCGACTCGGATGCCGCCCAGGGCCTGGCCCCCTTCGCCGTGCTGGTGGTGATCCTGCTGGGCACCGCCGCGGGCACCCTGCTCCCGGCGGTTGAAGGCGGCCTCCGCTCCAGGGCCAAGATCGCCGTCTGCACAGCCCTGGCCGCGGGCGCCGCGGGCCTGAGCATCGAGGCCCACACCCAGCTGCAACGCTTCGAGGCCATCGCCCACATGGCCGCCGAGGACAAGCTCGAGGGCATGGTGAGTCTGATGGCCGCCCTGGCCGAGCCGGCGGTGGGCTGGTCCCTGGCCTGGGCCGCCCTCGCCGCGGTGGCGGGCCTGGCCCCCTGGCTGCGCCGCCCTATGCCCCCGCCGCTCTTCACCGCGCGACAGGTGGGCTTGCCGCTGCTGCTGGTGTTGGCCGGCGCGACAGCCACCGGGTCCGGCCTGTACCTGATCGCTCGCGGAGGGCAGGCGCTGCTGCCCTGGGTGACCAACAACTCCCTCGAGTTCGACCTGGGCCTTCGCCTGGCCGAGCCCGACGAGACCACGCCCGCCTGGGCCCGAGGCGGGCTGCGGGTCACGATGAGCCGCGCCCCGGAGCTCGAGCCCGGAGATGTCGTGGTCGCTGTGGGCGGGGTACCCGTCACCAGCGCCCAGGATCTGCTGCAGCGGCTGAACGCCTGCGACTGCGACATGGGCGACGGCGCCTGCTCCCTGGGCCCCGACTGCATCGAGCCCGGCACCTTGCTCGAGCTTAGCGTGCTGCGCACGCCGGGTCCCGACCAGGATGCCAAGCTGACCACGGTGGAGATCCCCGCTCTGCAGGGCGCCTCCGAGGCCGATCTGGGCGAGGCCCGCACCGAGCGCTTCGCCCGCGCCCTGGAGCAGCCGTTCTTCGACTTCGTCATGGAGCCAAACGCAGAGCGCAGCGAGCGCTCCGAGCTGCGCCGCTTCGAGCGCTGGGACTCTGCTTTGTACCAGGACGTGGTGGCCAAGATCGCGGAGCTGTCCACCGACACCGAGCTGTACACCCGCCTCGAGGAGGTCAGCGAGGAGTGGGCGGCGGTGCTCACCGCCACCCGTGAGGCCGGGCTCCCCGAGGTGATCGCAGCCATCCCCTACGAAGAGAGCCGCTACACGCGCGAGTTTCAATCCATGGCCTGCGCCAAGGGCTACTGGCAGTTCATGCCCGAGACAGCCCACCGCATGGAGCACACCCTGGGCATCCCCCTGCGGGTTCAGGACTGTCGCTTCGATGACGAGCCCGACGTCCTGTGGTCCCCCACCCGAATGGCAGTGCCCAAGCTGCGCGACCGGGACTACCAGACCAACGCAGGCTGCCGCATCCCGGCCCGCCGCGGCTGCGCCATCGACGACCGCACCGACCTCGACCTCAGCACCAAGGTGGCCCTCGCGGAGCTGGCCCAGGCCTGGGAGCAGGCCGAGGTGCGGGACTCGGGTGCGGCCGTGCAGCTCACCATTGCGGTCCACAACATCGGCTTCGACGACGGCCGCTTCGACATCCAGCGCCCCTGGAACGTCCTGCCGTCCCTTCGCGCCTGGGCCCCGGCCCACAAGGACGAAGAGATCCCCCACTTCTACGGACTGCAGACCCGCTGCCTCGACAACGACTGCCTGAAGCTGCTGAGAGGTCCCACCGCCGCCTACGTGGTGGAGACCATCGCCCTGCACATGGTGGCCGTCTGCTACTACGCTTCGAACCATCCCCAGGTCGCCGCCTTCCAGCCCTGGCAGCGCTACGCCGACACCTACTGCCCCACCCTCGATCCCCCCAGCGCGGCCGAGGTGGCCCGGGGATTCGCACCACGGGCTGCCACACCGGAGCCCGAAGAGCCGGCCTCCAGGCTGCGAGGTCGCCTCTCGGCTCGTAGCCGTCCCCTGATGGTGGGCCTGGCCCCCATCGAGGCGGTGGGGGTGGACCCGGGCAAGGCCCAGGCCATGGCGCTGTACCTGAGCGCCACCCTCGAGGACCTCCCCAACCTGCGGGTGGTGCCACTGCGGGGCCCCGAGCCCGCCGAAGACGTCTCGGCCTGGCGCCGCCGCGTGATGGAGGAAGCCGGTGTCAACACGGTGCTCCAGGGTCGACTGGGGGCGCTGGGCTCCAAGAGCATCTTCAACCTCGAGCGCTCCGGCAAAGACGGCATCGAGGCCCGCGCCTACCGCGTGGTCGATGGCGGCGACGACGCCTTGGCCGCCGAGCTGGAGCCGATGCTCGAGGAGAGCCTGTTGACCCAGGGGGCGGGGGCCAGTCCCGAGATGATCCGGGAGGTCATCAGCAAGCACCTCGGCTCCATCAAGGCCTGCTACGAGCACGCCCTGAAGTCCGATCCCGCCTTGGCCGGCCGCATCGAGCTGTACTGGCGAATCGCGCCCTCGGGAGCGGTCAAGGACCTCGAGGTCCAGGGCGACACCGTGGGGCACGCCTCGCTGCAGGCCTGCGTGCTCGAGGCGGCCGAGGCGATGCTGTTCCCGGCGTCCGAGGGCGGGCTGGAGGTCATCTACCCGTTCATCTTGTCGCCGGGGTAGCGATCAGAGCCGAGGACCGCCACGCGGTGGGGCCACCCTCACCTCCGACCGCCCATCCTCGATCTCCGCGACGTTCAGGTTCATCCTGAACCGCATGAAGCAGGTGGGCGCCTCGAACGCCGGGCAGAACTCCTGCTCGGGTATGTCGGCGTAGTCGTAGCGGGGGGAGAGGCAGGCCGGGCCCTGGACCAGCAGGTCCAGCAGGTTGCCCGACCAGGTGTTGCCCGCGACGCGGGCGAAGCTGTCGTCGAGGAACAGACCGGTGCCCTGGTTGTCAGCGATGGTGTTGCCCTGCAGCAGCAGGCCGGACACCCCGTTCCAGGCCTGCACATCCGCAGCGTAGACCCCATCACCACAGCGGGTGGTGGTGCCGTGAGGCACACCGGTGCTGCCCGAGAGAACGTTGCCGACGAAGGTGTAGCTGCCCTCGCCGAGGAGGTGAGCTGCGGCCACCAGGTTCCCGTCGAAGCGGGAGTCCACGACCACCAGGGAGGGGGCCTCATCCTCCCGCTGACGCGCTGCGTACACCCCAGCCCCACCCCCGAGGTCCGCCCCCTCCCGCGTGCCGGAGAT
>CAZHIK010000108.1:0-14094 GCA_964532635.1 uncultured Enterobacterales bacterium | reverse complement strand
ATCAGGCTCAGTCCCGAAGAATACCGACACTTCACCGTTATCACAAAGATGGGCAGTTCCTGTCCGCCAGCCCACCGAGCAACTGAAAGACACGAACGCCACGTGACCACCATGGCCATCACAGAAGCGCTCTGACCGCCAAGTCCGCCGCCCCACCCCTCCGTGCGCCTCTACCCCTCCTCCACCTCGGCCTCGACCTCGACCCGCTCCTCCTCGAGCTTCCCTGCCTCCACCAGCCGCCCGATGGCCTCCCCGAGCCCCAGCTCCACCAGGGTCTCCCGGGTGGGCCAGCCGGTCTCGGGATCCCACCCCTCGTGTTGGTAGAAGCGCGTCTTCCAGTCCTCGAAGCTCGCCTCGTCGATGCTGCGCCCGCTCAGCTCCATCCACTCCCACTTGCCCTCGCGCTTGCCCGGCATGATGTACAGGCTGGTCACACCGACGCCGGCGAAGGGTTGGGTGTAGATGTAGGGCGCGAAGCGCACCATGTCGCGGTGACGGCCCTGCAGGGTCCAGATGGCGTTGTCGAGGTTCCAGATGCGGCGCCCCATAGCCACGCCCTCCTGGAACCCCAGGCTCTCGCCGGTCACCACCTGCCAGTAGGCGGGCTCGGCCAAGGGGGTGCTGCCCGCGGAATCGGGGCGGTGCCAGGAGACCAGGTCGGGGAACTTCCAGTCACAGAACAGGGCGCTCTGCTTCCAGAACCGCGCGTAATGCCGGTGCCATGACACCAGCCGCACCATGCCGTCGGAGTAGATGCCCTCGTCGGAGAAATCGAGCCAGTCAGCCTCGCCGCCGATCTTGTCGGCCACGATGCCTACGGCCTGCTCGGCGCTGACGCTCATGTCCTGGCCCAGGTAGGCCGACACGGTCGGCCACCAGAACAGCACGTTGAAGCAGTGCTCGTTGATGTCCCGGTCGCCCAGGATGCTGCCGTAGCCCCACTCCACCTCGGTGCGGGGATCGTAGCCGTGCTCGGGCAGGCCCCAGTAGGCGTAGCGCAGGGAGCCGTCGGCCAGGTCCTGCTCCTGCCGCCCCCACGCCGCCGCGGCGCGGTAGCAGCCCTCGGCCAGCTGCTCGCCGATGTCAGTCCGGGTGGCCACCGCCCACAGGTAGGCGTCGATGAAGGCCTGGCCCCCGAAGTCTTCCACGGGCAGCTCGGTGTGGATCTCGGCTCCGGGCCCCAGCAGGCCCCGCTTGATCAACGACTCGATCCAGGGCAGCCCCAGGAACAGCTCGGCGGCGTTGATGCCCAGCCGTTGACAGAGATCCGCGGCCTGGTAGCCGGCCTTCATGCGACCCAGGGCCAACAGCAGCCCCTCCTCCATGATGGCGTTCTTCTCCCCGGCCCGGACCGCGATGCGCTTCAAGAGCGCGGAGCTGTGCTTGCGCAGGTCGTAGGGCGTGTAGAAGGCGGTCTCCATGCAGGTGGAGTCGTTGCCGACGCCCGTATCTACGTGGGCCCGGCAGCCCGCGTGGCATCCAGTGCAAGCCACGGGCCGGCGCCTGCCCGCTTGGGGCTTCCACAGCGCTCCGTGGTGCACTGGCAGGCCGTAGCCCACCGGCGAGGGCGGCATCTTGGGGACCTCGACGCCCTCGTGTATCGGGTGGGCGTAGTCCTGCTGAAAACGATGGCGGGCCTCGAGCAGGCCGCGGGGATCGGCGATGGGCACCGAGCCCGAACCGATCACCGAGACGGCCAGCAGCTTCTTGGCACCCCACACCCCGCCGAAGCCTCCCTGCCCCGCCGCATTGCCCGCGTCGTGGATCAGGGCCCCCACCCGAGCGCGCTGCTCCCCGGCGGGGCCGATGCAGATCACTGCGGGGCGCTGTGCACTGCGGGCGCGGCTCTCGGGGTCCAGCTCGTGCCAGGCGTGGAAGTCGTTGCCCCCGACTACCTCCTCCCAGATCAGCTGCTGCTTGCGCCAGGCGTCCTCGCCCCACAGGGTGTGGGCGGAGCGGAAGGCCACCTGCTGGTCGCGGATGTCCACCCACACGGGCTTGTCGGACTCACCCACGATGGCGACGGCGTCCCAGCCTGCCGCCTTGAGCATGGCCCCGAAGCGCCCGCCCAGGTTGCTGCGGGTGAACCACTCGATGGGGGAGCTGTGCACGCCGATGCCCTGCACCTCGCAGCGGGCACCGGCACCGCCCGCGGCGGTGCCCGTGAGGCGTGAGGTGGCGATGGTGACGACGTTGCGGGGATCGAAGCCCGAGATCGCCGGGTCCTCCACCAGGTCCCAGAACAGAGCGGTTCCCAGGCCGTGGCCGCCGCCCCAGCGGGCGTAGCGTTCGGTGGGGATCACGCTGTGCTCGCCCTTGCCGAGATCGAGCACCAGAATGTTGCCCACGAAGCCCTTCATGTTCCGCGCCTCGATGGCGAAAATTCGTCCAAAGCCAATGTAGGAGCGGGGTTCATCCCCGCCCGCGAAACCGTGCTTCGGGCGGGGATAAACCCCGCCCCTACATCACATCCGCCCACACCTAGCAAGACCATCACACCCTCCCCGGCTCGAGGGCGTCCACGGCCTGCAGCAGCCGCGACTCGATCAGTTGGGCCAGGGCCAGCTGTCGAACGTGCTGGCTGCCCGGTTGCTCCGCGATGGTCCGGATCCGCTCCGCCAACTCCTCGTCCCCCACCTCCGCAGCCACCCAGTCGGCCAGCTTCCCGATGTGTACCCGGGGATGATCGAGGCACAGCAGCGCCAGCAGGTCCACCAGGCCGTACAGGTTCACCGGGTGGGCCCCGAGCCTGCGCTGCAGCCGGTAGCCCACGAAGCGCTGGTCGTAGCCCAAGCTGCCCAGCAGGCGCTGAGAGGTGGCTGAGTCGGGGGGCGGCAGAGGCAGGCTCACGGTAGCTCCGAATCAGGTGGGGTCGTAGCCCAGGGCCTTCCAGGTCTTGCCCCGCAGCCGAGTCTCGTAGCTGTCGGGTCGCTCCTGGTGGGGTGGACGGGAGACGAGGGTCAGGGCACCCAACGGGCAGAGGGACACACAGGCGGGCTGCTCGCCGCCCCAGTGTGCGGCCCCCGAACAGAGATCACACTTGCTGGCTCGCTTGCTCTCGGGGTCCCATCCCATGCGGCTCGGCTCGTGACGACACGCTGTCACACACGCACCGCAGCCGACACACTTGTCGCCGTCCACCCGTCGCACTCCGCCTGCGGCTTCGTCGATGTGGCAGGCGCCCGAGGGGCAGATCACGACACACTCGGCGACCACACACTGGCGGCAGACCACGAAGGACAGATCCTCCGGGTAGGTGCCGTAGGGATCGAGCCACAGCTGCAGCCGCGCCAGGCTGAGGTTGCTGACCCCGTGGTGGGCCGTGGAGCAAGCCATCATGCAGGTGCCGCAGCCTTGGCAGCGCTTGGGATCGTAGACCAGGTACAGGGTCGAGGGGTTGCTCTCCCCAGCTCCCAGGCCTGGAAGGGGCAGGCCGGCGACCACCGCGAGCACCACCAGACCGCCGCCGGCCACGAAGGACCGGCGCGTGATGCCAGGGCTGTCGGAAGGTGAAGACACTGTACCGCTCCGATCCGACGCATAGTCTACCAGGAAGGCGGCTCCAGCGGATGGGGGCTCGTTGCTATCGAGTGACGGTCAGTCCCCTGTCACCGGCACCGGCACCGGCGCCACCGACTCCGCTGGTCCCGGCGCTCTCACGGCCTGGGCCGCCGACCAGGTCTGCTCCGGGGGCGCGGGCTCCACGTACCAGGTGCTCCAGTGGCCCGCCTTGTTTCGGATCTGCACGACAGCGGAGCGCTCGGCCGGGATGAACTGGGCCGCGGGGTGGCCGTCGACCACCATGCGTCCAGGTAGCCGCAATTCCCGGCCCGGACCTTCGGTGGTGGCTTCGTGGAACAGCTCATCGACGCGCGAACCGGCTTCGCTCCAACTCCCCGGCAGGGTGAAGCCCGGGGCCACCACACGGAGGGCTCGCATTCCCGCCAGAAGGCCTGCCTCGTCACCGTCGAGCAGGGCGCGGGTCGTCCACACCAGGTGCAGGTTCACCAGGGCCTGATCCCGCACCACCTCGCCCACACAGTCCATGGCCCGCTCGGCCTGGTGGCGCTCGCGCTCGAAGTCCAGGAAGCGGTGCTCTTCGAACGCCGCGAGGGCCCGCACCAGGTGCAGGTCCAATTCGGCCGCACCCACAGGGCAGTCCACCGCTTGGGCGCTGGACGCCGCCAGCATCGTCGCGAGGACGGAAGTCATCATCATCGCTCATCTCCTCTGCGCCGCCGGATCAGGCCCAGCAACCCCAGCAGAAGCCCGAATCCACCCGACACGCCACTACCGGCACCGCTGCACCCCGGACAGGACGAACCGCCGCGGACCGTGATGTCGATGTCGCAGGCATCACCCAGGCCGTCGCCGTCGCTGTCCAGTTGGTCGGGATCGGCGTCGTCGGGGCAGATGTCACAGCCGTCGCCCACCCCGTCTCCATCCTGGTCGGGCTGGTCGGCGTCCCACAGGCTCGGGCATACATCACAGGCATCACCGATGCCGTCTTCGTCGTAGTCCGCCTGGTAAGGGTCGAAGTGCTCTGGGCATATGTCACAGCCGTCGCCGACGCGGTCGCCGTCCTGGTCCTCTTCGATGGTGCCAGGTTCCAGGGGGCAGAGGTCACAGGCATCGCCGGCTCCGTCACCATCCTGATCGATCTGGTCGGGGTCGTCACGCTGGGGACAGATGTCACAGTTGTCACCCACGCCGTCGTGGTCGGCGTCGGGCTGGGACCAGTCCCACATCTCGGGACAGACATCACAGGCATCGCCCACACCGTCGCTGTCGCTGTCCAGCTGATCCTCGTCCTCATCGTAGGGGCAGACATCACAGTCGTCGCCCACGTCGTCACCGTCGCTGTCCAGTTGATCCGTGTTCTCGTTCTCCAGGCAGTTGTCGCACGCGTCGCCCGCACCGTCGCCGTCGCCGTCCTCCTGACCGGGGTCGACGTGATAAGGGCAGACATCACAGGCCGAGCCCAGGCCGTCCCAGTCTGGATCGGACTGGTCGGGGTTGTCGATGTCCACACAGTTGTCACAGACGTCCCCAACGCCATCGCCCTCGGAGTCGGCCTGGTCAGGGTTGTAGTCGTCCGCGCAGTTGTCACAGTCCAGCACCACCACTCGCGAAACGGTGCCGTCGTCCGCCTTGATGGTCACATTTCCCTGGGCCAGGCCGTCTTCGTCATCGTCCACCCACAGATCGGGCAGGAAGTACGCACAGCCGAAGGAGCCGTAGTCGTAGTAGAAATCGGCGCTGTCGATGACCTGCCCGTCGTCGTCCACGTGGGCGGCGCACTGGGGATCCATGACGTTGACCCGCGGCTCGTCGGAAGCCACCACGCCGTTGCAGTTCAGATCCTGGGTCTCATCGGCCAGGGCCAGGCCGGAGGCCAGCAACAGCAGGAGGATCATGGCGGCTCCTCCAGGTAGGGCACCTCGTCCTCGTCCAGGGCATCGAGGAAGCTGTCCCGGGTGGGAATGTCGTCGGGCCGCTGCTCTTCGGGCAGGGGACTGACCTCGAGGATGGGGTGACCGTCCACGCCCAGCAGCTTGTCGCCCGGGGTTACGGCCGCCAGGGGCTCGCCGCTCCAGGGCAGCAGGATGTCGCGGTCGTCCACGGGGGCTGGGCCCTGCTGCAGCGGGCGCACCTTGGTGATCACCAGGTCCACCGAGTCCGGTGCACCCGGGGCCTCGCCGCCGGCGCTTCCCATGCCACGGTAGCTCAACCGGGCCGGGCGTACGGCTTGGGCCACCAGGGCCTCGAACACGACCCGGGCACGGCGCAGGCTCAGCTCGTAGTCGGCACTGGCGCTCCCGAGGTCGGCGGCGTGGCCCTCCACCACCAACAGCTCGATCTGGGGGTAGTCGTGGATCACCGTGGCCGCCACGACCAGCAGCGCCTCCGACTCGGGCAGCATGGTCGCGCTGCCAGGCTCGAAGGCGATGGGGGCGTCGAGCACCAAGCGGCCAAGCTCCACCCAGGCGCGCTGCGGCTCGGCCACCGCTACCGGTACCACCTCGGGCTCGGGCTCCGGCTCCACCACCGGCGGCGGCGCCACCACCAACGGTTCGAGCACCGGCTCGGGCTTCTTCAGGCGGGTCCAACCCACCACGCTCACCATCAGCCGCAGCGGGCTGGTGCCGTAGCCCTGGGTCAGGCCCGTACCGCCCAGCAGGTCCACCCGGCCCCAGCGCTGGCTTGTGAGTCGTAAGCCGGCCTTGACCTCCACTGGATTCTCAGCCCCCGGCTGCATGAAGTTCCCCATGCCGTGGCGGCTTCCCAGCTCCACGAGCCCCCCGAGCCAAGGCGTTGCGCTGAGGCGCAGGGCGGTGCCCGTGTGCAGCTCGGGGGAGGCCACGAAGTCGGCGCCGCTGTCCACCTCCACCCGGGCCATCATGCCCAGGTTGGCCAGCAACTCCACCCGCTCGCTGCGCACAGAAGCCAGCAACGCAGGGACGTAGCGCAGGCTGCGCTCTGAGACCCAGCTGTCGGCGCTGCCCACCGGGAACCACAGGCCCACTGCCGGGCCCACCGCAAGAGGCCCCGCTTCCACCAGGGTGCCCTTGATGCCCAGCATCAGGTCACCGAGGGCCATGGGCTGGGCCGGGGCCACCAGGTCGAGTTCACCACTGCTGAGCTGTGCGCCCGAGCCCCGCAGCATGACGGTGGTGCGCTCGCCGGCCGCCAGGGAAGCTCCAAAGTGCAGGGTGTGGCGCTGGGAGATGACGGCGCCGCTGCCGCCGCCGTGCAGGGTGTAGGACAGCGGGTCGTTCTCGAGCTGCCACGCCAGGCCCACCGAGAGCTGGCCGGGCTCGCCAGCGCGGGGAGAGTCGACGGTGAGGGCTGCTTCGGGGGCCGAGGAGGGGTGGACGAGCTGGGTGTCGATGTTGCGGTCGAGGAGGGGGTCGTCTGCGAACGCGAGCCCGGGGAAGGTGAGACAGGTGAGGGTCAGGAGGTGTTTCACGGGCGCCTCCTGCCAGGCAGCACCGCGAGCACCAATGCCAGCAGCAACGTCAGCCCGCCCGCCGGCGCGGTGGTCCCGCAGCGGTGGCCAGCGCCGCGAAGGGAGCGCTCGCAGATGTCGCCGATGCCGTTTTCGTCCAAGTCGATCTGATCGGGATTGTCGACGTTGACACAGTTGTCGCAGGCGTCACCGACACCGTCGCGGTCGCTGTCGTTCTGGTCGGGATTGGGCTCGCCCAAGCACAGGTCGCAGGCGTCGCCGACGCCGTCTTCGTCCAGATCCACCTGATCGGGGTTGTCCAGCTCGGGGCAGCTGTCGCAGGCGTCACCGATGCCGTCACCGTCGGCATCACGCTGGTGGGCGTCGGGCACCTTCCAGCACAGATCGCAGGCATCGCCGATGCCGTCGCCGTCGTTGTCGGACTGGCTGATGTTCCAGGCCAGATCGCAGTTGTCGCAGGCATCCCCCAGGCCGTCCTGGTCGGCGTCCTCCTGGGCCGAGTTGCGGTTTTCCGGGCAGTTGTCACAGGCATCGCCGATGTCGTCGCTGTCGCTGTCTTCCTGGTCCGGGTCCCAGTCCAGGGGGCAGCTGTCGCAGGCGTCGCCCACCGCGTCGCCGTCGGTGTCGGCGTTGCTGCTGTTGGCCATGTCGGGGCACAGATCGCACTCGTCGCCGTGGTTGTCCAGATCGGAGTCGATCTGGCGCGGGTTGTCGATGGTGGGGCAGTTGTCGCACGCGTCCCCGAACTCGTCGGTGTCGCTGTTGGCCTGGCTTGGATTCTTCTCGTAGGGGCAGTTGTCGCAGATGTCTCCCCAGCCGTCGCACTCGTGGTCTTCCTGGCCGGGGTTGTAGTCGTCGGGGCAGTTGTCGCAGGTGAGGTAGACCTCGAAGCCCTCGGGGGCGTCGGGCACCTCCACCTCGCCGGCAGAGAAGCCGTCCGAGTCGGTGTCCAATTCGTAGGTGGGCAGGGAGCAGCCGAACACGAAGTAGTCGTAGAACCAGTCGGCGTTGGCCCAGGCTTCCCCAGCTCCATCGGTGTAGACCGCGCAGACCGGATCGTCGAGGTCGATGTCCTGCTCCACCGCGACATCCAGGGTGTTGCAGTTCAGATCCTGGGTGAGCGTGGTGTAGCACTGGGCCTGCGCCGGGCCCGACACCGCGAACAGCAGGGCGAGCAGCTGGATCATGGCGCCTCCTCGCCGCTGGGCTTCGCGGGATTCCAGGGCACCACGTGGGCGGCATCCGGAGGCAGCGGATCGAGGGGATCCAGCTGCTCGGCGATGAGGAACAGCACCCGGCGGTTGACCGCCAGGCTGGCTTCGTCGTCCCCCAGCTTCACCGGAACCACCTCGCCCATGCCCCGGCTACTGAGGCGCCGCGGGTGGACCCCGGCCTCCACCAAGGCCCGCATGATGGCCCGGGCCCGCACGTTGCTCAGCTCGTAGTTGTAGGCGTGCTCTCCCTCGGCGCTGGCGTGCCCCTCGATGACGATGTGCAGGATCCAGGGGCTGCCCTCGAGCACCTCGGCCACCGCCAGCAAGGTGGGCTCCGACTCGGGCAGGATGCGGGCGGTGTCGACCTCGAACTGGATGGGCTCGCGGATCTCGATGCGGGAACGATGGATCTGGGCCAGCTGACCCTCAGCCCAGCTGACCGGCTCGGGCTCCGGGGCCAGCTCCGGCGGGGGAGCCGTAGGCTCGGTCCAGTCCAGGTCGATGTCTTCCGGGGGCGGGGGCTCGCCGACTCCCCGCCAGGACCAGCGCAACCCGAGCCAGCCGCGGAACTCGGTGGTTCCGTAGCCGGGGGTCAGGCCCCGGCCCACACCCAGGTCCAGGTCGAAGCTGCGGCTGGGCGACACGCGGGTGCCGAGCAGCAGCTCGGAAGAGACCCAGCCCCCCTGGTCCGGTACCAACGGCCAGCGGGTCACGGTGCCAAGGTAGAGGTCCTGGCGCCCGGGCCAGGTGGCGTAGCGCAGGGCGAAGCCCGCGGTGGCCTCGTTGCCCAGCAGCAGATCGGAGTCGGTGTCCACCTCGGAGCGCAGCATGGCGCCCACATCGAGGTGAATCCCCAGGCGGTCACCGTCCAAGGCTGCCAGCAGCCCCAGGGAACCCCGCGGGCGCCCCTCGCCCAGGTAGCGCTCCCGCGCCCCCATGGGCAGCAGCAGGTCGCCGCGCAGGGCGGTGCTCCAGGGCCCCCGCTGCAGGGTGGTGTAGCGCAGGCCCACAGAAGGATCGCCCACCCCCAGGCCGTCTGCCTCGAGCAGGTCTTCCTCGCTGCCCCACTGCCAGGCCACGGGCAGCACGCCTCGCAGGCCCAGGCGCGGTGATACATCGTAGGCCGCCCCCAGCATCATGGTGTGTCGCTGGGCGACGATGGCACCCGTCTCCCGCTCGTCCACGAGCAGCACCAGGGGATCCCGCAGGTACAGCCCCAAAACGCCCGCCACCAGGCGACGGTGCTCACCCAGGGGGTGGTCGATGCCCGCCAGGCTGGAGGACCCGAAGCTGGGGCGCTGCAGCTCGACGTCGATGGAGCTGCCATCGGCCTGGACCAGGCTCGCGAGCACCAGCACCGGCAGCAGCGAGCTCACGGCGCGACCTCGGGGTCATCGGCAGGGGCGTCGATGCCCAGCTCCCGCTGCACGTCGCGGTTGTAGGCCTCGATCAGCGCCTGGGCCTGCTCGCGGTCGTACAGGGCGCTGGGCTCGCTGCGGCGCTGGGCCAGGCTGCGGCGCAGGCGAGGCAGGCCGCTGAGCACCATGGCGCCCGCCGCGGAGATCACCACCCCCGTCCAGGCCACCTGCTCGGCCCTGACCTGCTCTCCGTACTGCAGCGCGCCCGCTGCGCGGGTGAAGCCGCTGCCCATGGCCACCAGCCCACCCAACGCGGCCGCACCACCGGTGGCGGCCAACAGCGCCGAGGACCCGGTGCCCCAGCGCCGCTCGCGCTCGAGCTGCTTCACCGTCTCGAGATCCCCCACCTGTAGCGCGAAGCGCAGGGTGCTCATGGGGTAGCCGCTGCCCTCCTCGAGGGTCCAAGGGACAGGGGCGTCGTCGGCCGGGCGCTCGGTGATCGAAAGAGCCACCTGCTCGGCGACGCGATCGGGCTCCCGCTGCTCGTCCAGTACGGCCCGACCCACGCGGGTGCCGGTGTCGACGGGAGGCCCGGGGAGCACGCCGGAGCCCGGCGCGCACTCGCCCCACAGCCGCAGGCGCCAGGAGGGGTCCGCGAGGGGCTCGAGGCTGACGGCGCAGCGAGCGCCGTGCCGACCCATGGCCAGGGCCATCTGCTCGGCCAGGGCATCGTCGCTGGCCAAGTCTTCGAAGACCAGGGCCGCCTCGGGTCGCACCTGGTGCACCCGGCGCTCCACCCGAACGCTCGAGGCTCCGCGAACCCCCACCAGCATGGGCTGCTCGCGGCCTTCGGCGGCCAGCAGCAGCTCGAGCGTCAGCCGCCTCTCGTCGAGCACCACTCCGGGCTGGGCCTGCGCCACCGCCGCCGACACCAGGCCGGTCAGGACGAGCAGCGCAGCGTAGGGGAACATCGGCCGCCCGGCGCTACCAGCACTCGATGATCAGCGGGCTGCCCTTGGCCTGGCGGGTGATTCCGTCGGCGTCACCCCACTGCACCACGGGCTCGTTGGTGCGGGTGCGCACCGAGCAGGCCTCGTCGTCGATGGTGAGGGTGTAGCCGATGCTGGCCTCGTCGTAGACGGTCTGCACGTCGATGTCGGTGTCCACCGCAGCCTCGAGCTCGACCTCCCAGGTGTAGATGACGTTGCCATCCTCGTCCTGAACCTCGGCACTTGGCTCGACGGTGAAGTCGCTCGCCGTCATACCCACCGGGATGGTCTCGAAGACCTGGGCGGTGCCTTCCACCCGACCGATGTTGGTGACCTGGATCTGCACGGAGGTGCTACCCCCGGCCACGGTGGTGGCCCAGCCGCGCTGGCGCCCCACGATGAACATCGGGTGTTCGCGGATCTCCCGCCATATGGCGTCATTGTCGAGGCCACCGGCCAGCATCTCCTCGAGCAGCGCGGAGGGCACCTGGGCCCCGGTGAAGTCGAACTTGTTGGCCTGAGCGACCTGTTGTGTCTCCTCGACACACCACCAGGCGGGCACGGAGGGGTTTCCGTAGTCGAAGGAGACCGAGTCTCCCTGGCTGAGCACGATGCTGCCTTCGACCCCATAGACGTCGGAATCGACGAACATGGGATCGCCCGCGCCGGCGTCCTGGGTGTCGTCGCTGATGTAGACGTACCAGCGGTCGATACAGACATCGAGGTCTTCGCCGATGTGGGTGATCGTGACGCCGGATTTCGAGCCGGACATCTCCACCCAACCCCGGGTGTCGGCCTCGTGCAGGCCCAGACAAGGCAGCTGATACGTGCCCTCGAGGGTGGCCAGCTCGTTGCCGGCGGGATCGTTGCTGGCGGCCCAGAAGTAGCCCAGCTCGGTGCCTTCGACGCTGGGGTACCAGGTGACGTCGATGACGGACTCTTCGCCCGGTGCGAGGGTGGCCGGCAGGTCGGTCTCGACCTCGAAGGCTTCGCCTTGCAGCACCCAGCTGTCGACCACCAGATCGACCGTGCCCTCGTTGCGGGCGATGAAGCTGGAGTAGACGGGGTTGCCGTCGTAGCTGAACAGCTCGAGCACCTGGGGATCGAAGACCAGGTCGGGCATCACGCCCACGCCCGACAGATCCACCGTGACCTGGGGCACGGTGGCGTTGCTCTGCACCACCACGGTGGCCTGATCCTGGCTGGTGGCGGGCTCGTAGGCAACCTCGAGCTCGAAGGTCGCACCGGGCGCCAGGATCGAAGGGACTTCGTCTTCGTTGAGGATGGTGAAGGTGCCGGAGCCCTGGATGTGGAGCGGCTCGAGCTCGATGCCGGCGGCGCCGATGCTCGAGATGGAGATGGTGTCGGTGACCACGGAGCCCGTGGCCACATCACCGAAGTCGATCCATTCCGGCAGGACCTGGATCACGCGATCGTCGGCCCCCAGGGGCTCATCGTCGATGCGGTCCACGCCGTAGTCGCTGCAGCTGAGCAGCAGCGGAACGGCGACGAAGAGCAGCGGTCGCGACATGGCGGCCTCCCAGGGTCGACCTTTGTCTAACGGGACAGTGTGCCCTGGGGAGGAACCGTTGACAGGGTTCGGTGACCCGAGCCCAGATTCGCCCGATCAGGCGCGCGCAGCCAGCAGCTCGCGGATGGCCTCGACCACCTCGATGCCCACGCCGGCGGTGCCCGGAGGGCGGGCGGTCTCGTCGTGACAGTCGGAGCCGCCGGTAGCGATGGGCAGGCCGTGCTCCGCCCGCAGGGCCTCGACAGCGGCGGACAGCTCGGGCGTGTGGCCCGGGTACTGCACCTCGAAGCCGTCGATGCCCAGCTCGAGGAAGCGAGGCAGTAGCTCCACGACGGTCTCGAGGGGCGGCAGGACCTCCTTGTAGTGGCTGTCGCCGGGGAAGGAGCCGGCCGCGGGGTGGGCGAAGACCCGCACGAAGGGGTAGGCCTCGAGCAGCGGGGCCAGGTCCTCGAAGGTCATGCCCGAGGGGATGTAGGCCGGGCTGTCGTTGCCGATGATGTGGCTGATGGTGTCGCGATCGCCGATGCCCAGGCCCTCGAGCGCCACGGCGAAGTGGCGGCGGCTGACCTGATCGGTCTGGCTGTACAGATCGTCGGCGGTCAGCTCCCGGGGCAGCAGGGGCTCCACGCCGGCGGGGCCGAAGTAGCGGTTGATCTCCACCAGGCGGGCCTGGACCAGGGAGTCACCGCGGCCCTTGGCGAAGGTGGCGGCCGCCAGCTCGAGGAAGGCCGGATCGTCCAGCAGGGCGCTGTCGAAGTACAGCAGCAAGTGCAGGGAGCCGCGGAACAGCTCCTCGCTGAAGCGCAGGGTGACCTCCACGCCAGCCAGCACGTCCAGGTCGGCCTCGAGGCCCGCGTCCAGGGCCTCACGGACCCCGGCGACGGTGTCGTGATCGGTGACCGCGATGGTGTTCACGCCCAGCGCGGCGTAGCGCTGCACGAGCTCGGTGGGGCTGAAGTCGCCGTCGGAGGCGGTGGTGTGGTTGTGAAGATCGGCCTGGTGCACGATGGACCTCCTTGTGGGGGCCCGTGCATAGCGCGTCCGTGCCGGGCCGCCACCTGGCGGGGATCAGGAAGCCAGATCGATGGTGAGAGCCACGTCGTCCGCGATGAGATCGTCGGGCCTTCCTGGGTAGGCGACACCGAAGGCTTGCCGATCGATGACGAACTCCGCGTGGGCCTTCATGGCACCACCGCTCACCTCGATGTTCGCTGGGAAGCTCACCCGCTGAGTGATCCCGCGGATGGTCAGGTCGCCGACGACCGTGTGGCTGCCCCCCTCGGCCCCCGCCACGATGCCGGTGGAGGCGAAGCTGGCAGTGGGAAAGGTGGCGGTGTCGAAGAAGTCAGGGGCCTTCAAGTGCCCGGTGAGGCTGTCGTGATCCGACCTCAGGGCGCCCATGTTCACGGTGACGACAATGGCCGTGGGTGTGCCTGCGTCGAGCTTCAGCTCGCCGGTGAAGCTGGGAAAGAACACGTCGTGGGTGCCGGTGATCTTGGCACCCAGGGCGTGGACCTTCGACTTGCTGGGGTCGACGCTCAGGGCGTCGCCCGAGGCGGGCTCGGCGGCCTGGGCGTCGGGGATGATGGTGGCGACCGCCCGGCCCTCGCGCAGGTCGGGGGCGCAGCCGATGGCGGTGAGTGCGAAGACAGTGAGGGCGGCGGTGCGCATGGCGGCTCCGGGAAGTGAGTGCCCTGGAAAGCTGGGGTGCCCCCACGGTCGAGACAAGCCGCCTCGCTGGAGCTGTAGCGGGGCCTACGGAGCCGTCTCCGCGCAGCGTCGAACGAACGCAACTCTCGCCGGACCAACATGCGACGCTTTGTTTCATTTTCACTCAATCGCCGCGTTGGGGAGCCGATGGGCAGAAGGACCCTGGACGCGTACCATGCACGAAACCCACCGCCCCGCCCCGCCCCAACTGGCGAACGTCCTCGAAGACACCCTGCTCGAAGAGGCGGTGCCCGAGGGGCCCACCTCCGCATCCGTGATCTGCCAGGCCCATATCAGGCATACAACGGTGATACATCAGCAC
>CAZHIK010000107.1:0-14157 GCA_964532635.1 uncultured Enterobacterales bacterium | reverse complement strand
CTGCGCGGTCTGCTGCTGTGCTGGACCGTCCTCACCACCCTGATCGGCGCACGCCTCACCTGGATGGCCATCCACTGGCTGCGGGAGATCTCCTGATGTCCAACGAAGGAACCATGCCCCAACCCAGCCTGCTCTCCATCGCCGTGGACGTACTGACCCGACCCCACGACCTGGTGGACCGCCACGACGATCCCAGCCACGCTGGCGCAGTGGTCGGCCCCCTGCTGACCCTGCTGCTGCTCGGGGCCGGCCTGTTCGGCGCCGTGGTGGGCTCCTACGACGGCGGCTGGCAGCTGCTGTACGCCTCGGTCAAGCTCCCCGCGGTGCTGCTGCTGGCCACCGTGGTCAGCCTGCCCGCCCTGCGGGTGCTGCATGCCCGTGAGGGTCGCTCGGTCTCCACCTGGCGCGCCGGCCTGGCCGCCCTGGTGGGCTGCGCCCGGGTGGCCCTGCTCTCCACCGCCCTCGCTCCGGTGTTCTGGCTGATCTACAGCCTGAACCCGCCCTATGTGCTCGCCATCCTGATGCTGGTGGCGGGGCTGTCCCTGGTGGGGCTGCCCAGCCTGATCACGGTGGCCAAGGCCCTGGCCCCAGGCGGGCGCCTGGGCTTCGGCCCCACCATCACCACCATCGTCATCATGGGCCTGGTGTTGGCCCAGAGCGGCTGGATCCTGCGGCCCTTCGTGGTCACCCCCGGCGCCGAGCTCACCGTGCTCTGCCCCCGCTCCGGTGACGTCTTCACAGGCCTGACCAACCGCTTCCGGGGTCGGGTGCCGGTGGACTCGAACGGCCACCCGCGAGACTGTGCGACACGCGCCGAAGCGGCCCCACAGGATGGTGTGCTGTGAGCTGGATCGGCCTCCCAGGTTGGGCCGGCGCAGCCGGCGTCTACCTCGCGGTCGGCATGACGGTGGGCGCGGTGCTGCAGCGCGCCGGCCACCCTGGCAGCACGGCCCTGTCGGCCCTGGTGGCCTGGCCCCTGCTGTTGGGCCTGCTGGGCGCCAAGCAGCGCCGCCCGCCCCAGGGCGGGCCCAAGGCGTCGGCCATCGCCCGAGCCTTCGAGGCCCTGGACGACCTCGCCACCCAGCAGCGGGAGCAGGGTGTGCAGGTGAGCTGGGCCGGCGAACTGGGCGAGCTGCGCCGGGCCCTGGACGCGGCCGACGCCCGCCTGGCCATGGTGGATCGCATCCTCGAGGACCTTCGCTCGAGCGGCCCCGACGCCGCGGCAGTCAGCGAGGACCTCGAGGCCCTGGCCGCGGCCCGCGAGCGCGCCGCCGCGGAGCTGGACGCCGTGCTTGGCGGGGTGCATCGGCTCCGTATACAGGTAGGTCTCCTGGCCCTCTCGGAGATCCGTGACGAGGCGGCCCAGGCCGTGCAACAGCGCCTCCGGGAGCTGCATGCCCGCGCCCGAGCCATCGAGGAGATCTCCAGCCTGGGGGCCGACCCACCCCGCGCCCAGGCAGCCCGCACCGCATGAGTGAGACCCGCATCCTGCTGGTGGACGACGACCCGCACCTGCGGGAGATGCTCGGCTACGCCCTGCGCCGCGAAGGCTACCGGGTCAGCGAGGCCGGCGACGGCGCCGAGGCCCTGCGCAGCTTCGCCGATCAGCCCGTGGACCTGGTGGTGCTCGACATCATGATGCCCGAGCTGGACGGCCTGCAGGTCTGCCGCGAGCTGCGACGCAGCTCCAGGGTGCCCATCGTGTTTCTGTCCAGCAAGGCCGAGGAGCTCGACCGCGTGCTGGGCCTCGAGCTGGGGGGCGACGACTACGTCACCAAGCCCTTCTCTCCCCGGGAGCTGATCAGCCGGGTGCGCGCTGTGCTCCGCCGCAGCCAAGCCCCGCCCCTGCCACCGGCCGAGGACCATCCAGGCGAACCCGTCCTGGGGCTCGGACCCCTGCGCCTCGACCCCACCGCCCACCGCTGCACCGTGCACGGGGTGGAGATCCAGCTGACCCTCACCGAGTTCCGCATGCTCCAGACCCTGATGAGCGCGCCGGGCCGAGCCTACAGCCGCGATGAGCTGGTGGAGCGCAGCTACGAGGGCCGACACTTCGTCTCCGGCCGCACCGTCGACTCCCACATCCGCAGGATCCGCGCCAAGCTGCGCGAGGCTGGCATGGACGAGGTGATCGAGACCGTACACGGCCTGGGCTTCCGCCTGCGCAAGGGCTAGCCGTGCGCCTGCGCCTGCCCTCCCTGCCCCTGCGGGCGTGGATGACGGTGTCCCACCTGATGGTGCTGGCGCTGCCGGTGCTGGCTGCGGTGGTCAGTGGCGCCCTGGCCCGGGAGCTGGAGCTGCAGACCCGGGGGCAGGTCACCGCCCAGGGGCGAGCCATCGCCCACGTCACCGCCGAGGCCCTGGCCGAGGGCGACGCCGAGGAGCTCGAGGATCTGGGCAGCGCAATCGCCCGGATCGAAGAAGCCTCACGCTCTCGCATCGAGGTGCTCGACGCCGACGCGCGCCTGGTGCTTGGCACACCACCCCGCAACAAGCCCCACTCCCTGCGGGATCGCGCCGAGATCGCCCAGGCCCTGGCGGGCAAGCACGCCTACACGGTGCGCCGACGTCCCAAGGGCTGCGAGGACGCGGACTGCCGCGGGCTGGTGCGGGTCTTCGTGGCCGTGCCGGTTGAGCACGAAGGCGAGGTGATCGGCGCCGTGCGAGTGTCCCAGGCGCCGGCCCGCGCCATCCACAGCCTCTGGACTGTGGGCTGGCCCCTGGTGCTCGCCGTTGGCCTGTCCCTGCTCGCCACTGTGGCCCTGAGCCTGGCCTCGGCCCACATCCTCTCCCGCTCCCTGCGCTCCCTGTCCCGCACCAGCCAGCGTATTCGCGACGGCAGCCTCGACGCGGCGGACCAGCTAGCCCGTCCCCGCCGCAGCCACGTAGCCGAGGTGGGCGAGCTGTCCCGGGACATCGGCCAGATGACCGAGCGGCTGCAGGAACGGCTCGGCTACATCAGCGAGTTCGCCGGCAACGTCAGCCACGAGTTCAAGACCCCCATCACCACCCTGCGGGGCACCGTGGAGCTCTTGCGCGACGATCCCGACATGGACCCGGCCCAGCGGGAGCGCTTCCTGGCCAACGCCTTGTCCGACCTCGAGCGCCTCGAGCGCCTGGTCTCCGGTCTGCTGGCCCTGGCCCGGGCCGAAGAAGGCCGCGAGCGCCAGCCCGTGGACCTGGATGCACTGCTGGCCGAGCTGCTGCAGGGCTACCAGGGCATCACGTGCACAGGGAATGCCGGCACGGTCCAGGGCGACCCGGCCCAGCTGCGCGTCGCCTTGCGCAACCTGGTGGACAACGCCCTGCAGCACGGGGGCGAGGGCGTCACCGTCCGCATCGAGGCCCAGCGCGCGTCGAACCGAGCCGTCGTCCAGGTCCACGACGACGGCCCGGGCATCTCGGCGGCCAACCTGCCCAAGGTCTTCGACCGCTTCTTCACCACCGGCCGCGGCTCGGGCCGCGCGGGCCTGGGCCTGGCCATGGTGCGAGCCATCGCGCGCAGCCACGGTGGGGATGTCACCGTCACCAGCGAGCCGGGGGCGACCCGCTTCGAGCTGGGTGTGCCCGCGTAGCCTGGGAGGATCCTAGCCCCCCGACACAGATGACTTGTCCGAGCACCACAGGCCGTGTGGATCCCAGCCGGTGCCTGCGAAGGAGATGAAGTCGATCTGCTCGCCGGTATCGGGATCGAAGCGCACGATGCGCTGGTAGGACTCCTGGCGACCGTCGTCGATCAGGTGAAGATAGCCCCCCGCGTAGCCGATGCCCCAGACCCAGGTATCGTAGTCCTCGAGCTCGAGGGTGCTCAGGTAGTCACCCGTGACCGGATCCAGCACCCGCACGCTCTCGGTGGAGTGCCAGGCGCCAAAGAGCCCACCATCGCCCGCGCCGACGCGTGAGTAGCCCGAGGCGCTGGCGGTCCACGCCGCGCGACCCGCGATGAGGGCCGACCAGTCCGGATAGGCCGCCAAGTCACTTCCGGCCACGAGGTACCAGGTACCGTCCCAGGTCACCGAGATCGAGCCGGTGCTCGGCCCCCAGGTGCCCGCCCCCGTCGCCAGATCCACCCGCAGCCACTGGAAGTTGTTGCCGTTGTAGACCGACATCACCAGGCTGCTGCCGTCGTAGGCCAAGCCCCCGGTGTGCATGGAGGATGTGGTGCCCACCGAGTAGCGCCCGATCTCCTGGACGTCACCACTGGGAAGCTCGACCTCGAGCAAGACCATCTCCTGCCCGGCGGCGTCCACCGTCAGGCACCAGGTGCTCTCCGGGGGTGGCCCGGTGTCGCACACGTCGGTGTCCGCGTCGGCGTCCGCGTCGGCGTCCGTGTCAGTGTCGGCGTCGGTATCGACGTCGGCGTCGCCATCCTCGTCCGACGCCACCGGTTGGGGCGGAAGCTCGGTTCCTTCGAAACAGCCTACTGCCGGCGCAACCAACATCCAGGCTCCGAGCAGCACCGCGCTCGAGTGCACCTTGTCCATGTCCCTCTCCTCACTGCCTACGAGGCTCATCGACAGACTACGGTCACATACTGGGAGTGGCAACTATGAACGGGCGCTCCCGACCACACTCCCCCCAACCGTCGCCACCAGCGAAGCCACCAGCCCGAACGCCACCGCCGGCACGGGCAAGCCATCCAAGGGCGGGAAGCTGAACACCAACGTCACCCCCACACCGACCACCATCCCAGCGATGGCACCCGTACGGTTGGCCCGCTTCCAGAAGCGGCCCAGGTACAGGGGGAACAGCAGCCCCGCCGCGGTGAGGCTGTAGCCCAGCACCAGCACCTTGATGATGAAGGGCAGCCACAGGGCGATGAGCACGCCCAGCACCCCCAGCACCCCGATGCAGCGCTTGGAGAAGCGCAGCACGTCCGCGTCGCTGGCGCTGGGACGGAAGATGCCCTGGTACAGGTCGCGGGTGATGCTCGAGGCGGTGGAGTGCAGGGCCGAGTCCGCGGTGCTGACGATGGCGGCCACGATGGCACCGAGCACCACCACCGCGATGCCCTTGGGCAGCAGGTTCATCACCGCCCAGATCATGGCGCTGTCCTTGTCGGCCAGCTCCGGTGCCAGGGTGCGCACCGCCATGCCCAAGCCCGTGGCCCACAGCCCGGCGATCAGGCAGCCCACGGCCAGGATGTACAGCCCCCGCCGGGCCACGCTCACGCTCTTCGCGGCGAAGATGCGCTGGTGGTAGACCTGCAGCACCATCTGGCCTGGCAGCACCGCCAGCACCCAGCCCCAGACCACGGCCTTGCCGGGCGCCCAGGGCCCCAGGTTCTCCGGGGGGACCGCCGCGACGATGGCCTCGAGGCCCCCGGCCTGGTTCCAGGCCATGGGCAGCAGCACCAGCATGCCCACCAGCATCAGCCCCAGCTGGGCCAGGTCGGTCCAGGCCACCGCGATGATGCCGCCCCACATGGTGTAGACCACCACCACCACCGCCGCGACGATGATGCCCAGCTCCACCGGCAGCCCGGTGAGCGCGTTGAGCACCTTGCCCGCCGCGATGGGCTGGGAGACCCACCAGCCCATGGTGACCAGCATCCCCGTGACCGACGCCACCCCCCGCAGAGCGTGGCTGTCGCCGTACTGGGCCACCATCCAGTCGGTGGTGGTGTAGAAGTCCTGGCGCCGCAGCCAGCCGGCCACCAGCGACGCCAGCAGCACCACCCCCGCGGACAGCGCCAGCAGGTAGGCCATCTCGGCCAGGCCGTAGGCGTAGCCGAGCCCCACGTGGGCCACCATCATGCCCCCGCCGAACGCTGAGGCCATCTGGGTGGCGGTGACCGTCAGCGTGCCGAAGCGGCGCCCGCCCACGTAGAAGTCCGCGGCGGTGCGCTGGTAGCGGGAGGCCCACGCACCGATCACGAGCATGCCCACGAAGAACGCGCCCATCACCGCCAGCAGAGGCCAGTCGATCGCCATGGCGGGGCCTTATCGGGTCCGGCCCCGTCCGACGCCACCCTGATCGCCAACAGCACGGGCCACCACGGGTGGCGTTAGCCTCACCCCATGCGCACCACGACAATCTTCCTGCTGGCCTCCATCACCACCCTCTGCTCCTGCGGCGACAAGCCGGGGGACGACACCGCCGCGGTGGACACCCGCACACCGGGCGAGGATGTCACCGTCACCGCCTTCGACGGCGAGCACGTCTACTTCGGCGACGAGAACCGCCGGCAGGTGGACGTGGAGGTGAGCTTCCCCGACGCCACCACCACCTACAGCAGCATCAACGGCCGCTTCGCCCTGCGCTGCCCCGACGAAGGCTGCGACCACTGGGACCGCTACGGCACCTTCGGCATCGTGCTCGATCCCGGCACCGAGTCCGAGCAGTACATCGAGCTGGACAGGCACATCACCCCCTACAGGGTGGGCTTCTCCTGGGAGGCCGAGCTGACCGACCTGCGGCCCACGCTCACCGGCACCCAGACCATGCGGGTGTTCATCGACACCTGGGTGGGCCCGGGGCACGACCAGGGTGCGGGCTGGCTGTTCGACGCCGCCTTCGACTTCGTTGGGGGCGCTCCCCCCAGCCCCGAGCCCATCGACAACATCCCCGTCTGGGGCCACCTGGCCTGGAACGCCGGTCTGGACGACCAGCCGGTGGAGACCCAGGTGGTGCCGACATCGGTGGACGTCCCGGCCGAGACCACCGCCGCCACCTTCCGCAGCTTCATCACCGGCCACGGCTGGAACAACGGCCAGAACTGCGCCGAGTTCTGCGAGAAGAACCACTACTACACCGTGGGCGGCAGCGAGTTCGGCCGGCTGGTGTGGCGCGACGACTGCAGCGAGACCGTCACCGACGGCACCCAGCAGGGCACATGGACCTACAGCCGCGCGGGCTGGTGCCCCGGCGCCCAGGTCTTCCCCTGGGACACCGACGTCAGCGACATGGTGGTCTCGGGCGAGGCCGTGGACGTCAGCTACCGCCTGGAGGACTTCAGCTGGTGGGGCGACGGCGATCAGCCCTACTACTACATGTCGGGGATGCTGATCGTGTACCGGTAGCCCCCACTACCGGCCCGGACGCCCATGGCGCGTACCTTGTGCGGGACCCTGCATCCCGCCATGGAGGCCCCCATGCCCGTCGCCCTCGACTTCTCCAAGCTCACCCTGATGGACGCCCTGGACCTGGCCATCCTCATCGAGGTCGAAGCCCTGGAGCGCTACCGCTCCTTCGCCACCAACCTGGGCCACAGCCACGCCGGCGACGCCGCCTCGGTGTTCCGCATGATGGCGCAGAGCGAAGCCAAGCACGCCGAAGAGCTGAACCAACAGCGCGAGGCCCTGTTCGGCGATGCTCCCGCCCGGGTGAGCCGCACCCAGGTGTTCGACGTCGAAGCCCCCGACGTGGGCTCCATCCGATGGAACATGTCCACCCTACACGCCTACCAGATCGCCCTGGCCGCCGAACAGAAGGCCCACGACTTCTATGACCTGGCCCTACCACACGTCACCAACCCGCTGGTCAAGAAGCTCTTCGAGGAGCTGCGCGAGGAGGAGGTGGAGCACATCGAGCTGGTGCGCAAGCACATCGCCGAGCTGCCGCCGGAGGCGGCCGTGGAGCTGGAGGATCTGGACGCGTAGGGCGGACCGAGTTCTTCTTCCCGCTTCCTGGAATCCCTCTTCGGTCCACCCCCTCGGACCGAATTTCGCTCCCAGGCGCTGGGCCGCATATTGGGTCCGCCCCTCCGGACCCAATTCTCTCTCCCGGATGCTGGAATGGAGATTGGGTCCGCACCCGCCTGCCAGGCCGTCGAAGCGACCTACCAGGCGCACATCACCGTGGCCTGTGGCGCGATGAAGCGCGTCCGGCCCGCAGCGATCTGCTCGTTCATGAACGCCTGCGGCCCTTCCTCGGCATTCCACACCAGGGTCCAGCCCTTGTCCAACCTGCAGACCGCTCCCGCGGGGATGTCCTGCGCCTGGACATCGGGTACGGCCCCTCGCGCCGCATGGAGCAGCGCTGCGACGGCGAGCACCGCGAACGCGATCGTCACGATCCACTTCCTGATGACCTCTGACATCGGTCCCTCCTCTGAGTCCCAGTTTCCAAACTCGCTGGGCGAGTCGCGACCTAACGTGGGGAGGTGGAAGCTGGAGCTGCCTGACGGGTCAGCTACGAAGGCGAGAACAAGACGCGCCTCGACCTCGAGCTGAACACGAACGTCGAGGGCTGAGCCCCATCAGTTGGCAATGGTGACGCTGGCCGTTCCCGCCTCGCCGCTCAGCTCTCCGTCACTGGCCGTGACCCACAGCTCCCAGACCTGGCCGGCCTGGACGTCGAGGCCGGGGACAGTGATGTCCTCACCATAGAAGCTTCCATCCACGGTCCAGCTGGGGGTGTAGCTCAAGGTGTCGCCGTCGGGGTCCTCGGCATTGGTCACGACGATGGCCTCGAGGGTGGCGCCCGCGCTTGGATCCGTGGGGAAGATGGCGACCTCGGGGGCACCCGGGGCGGCGTTGTCCACCTCGACCTCGGTGCTGCTCACCGTGTTGCCGGCCAGCTCCCCATCGGAAGCTGTCAGCTCGCAGCGCACCAACTGCCCGCGGACCACGAGGCTGGTGTCCAGTTCCTCCCCAGTGGCATCCCCCAACACCAGGCCGTCTGCAAACCAGGCGAAGAGGTTCTCGGGCTGGTCACCGTCAGGATCCTCGAAGCCCACGGCGAGGCACAAGGGCTGGTCGGAGACACTGAAGGGCTGTGGAGAGATCACCGCACCAAGCACCTCGGGCGCCGAGTTGGCGATGTCGACCTCGGCCCAGGCCTCCGCGCTCGCCCCGGAAGGATCCGTGGCGGTCACCTGCAGCAGCCACTGCTCATCGCGCTGGGTGGCTTCGGCCGGCAGGAGCGACTCCGCCTGGTCCGTCGCGGCCCCCTCGAGGTACCACGCGTAGCTCAGCTCGAGCGCTTCGTCGTCGGGATCATCGGTGGTGACGTGCGCTTCGATGTCGTCGTCGGTGTTGGGCTGCGAGGGGCTGAGGCTCAGCTGCACGCTGGGCGCCCCGTTGGCGATGCTCACGGTGTCGCTGGCGATGTCGCTGCTCAGCTCGTCCAAGGCCGCCGTGACCTCCAGGGTCCAGGCCTCGCCCACCGCCGTGTGCTCGGCCGGCACGGTCTCCAGCCCCACCAGGTCGGTGAGCTCCTCACCGTCCCGGTACCAGCTGAACTGGTAGCTCACCGTGCCATCGGCGGTGGTCTCGGAGGGCACCTGGATCAGGGCCGCGAGATCGTCCCCCGAGCCAGGCGTGGCCGGATCGATGGCGACCACCGGCGCGGTGATGTCGTCCACGCCCGTGGGTTCCGTCGCCGGCCGGCCGTTGCCATCGGGATCGCAGGCGGTCAGAGCAAAGCAGAGCAGCAAGGTGATGCGGGTCATGGCGAGTCCTCCACCACCAGCAGGATCTCGGTGAGCACGGGCTCCCCCTCGTCGAAGCCGTCCCAGGGGGTGACCTCACACCAGCACAGGGAACCGACGCTGACACCGTCCAGGGCGAAGCTGGCAGTCTCGGTGTCCTGCTGGGTGTCGTCCACGAACCAGGCATAGCGATAGCCCTCTTCGTCACCGTCCGCGTCGTACCAACCCTCGGTGCTGACCTCGAGGCTGTCGCCAGGGCTGGCGCTGGTGACCCCGAGGGAAGCTGACGCCAGCGAAGGCGGGCTGTTGGCCACCGTGACCTCGGCGCTGACGGGCTCGCCCGCGTCGCTGCCGTCGCTGGGGGTGACGGTCACACCGACAACCTGGTCGCGCTGCGCGAGGCCGGCGGGCAGGCTGCCGCCCCAGGCTCCTTCGAAGGGCTCGCCGTCGACCGTCCAGGACCAGCTCAGAGACACCGCGTCGCCGTCGGCGTCCTCGCTGTCCACCGCGGCCGTGATGTCGGAGCCCACATCGGGAGCCGAGCCGAGATCGACGGAGAGGATCACGGGGGGGGTGTTGCCGATGGTCACCTTGGCCGAGACGGGCTGGTCCGTGCTCAGTGGGCGATCGGGCGTGACCACGATCCTCCACACCTCGTCCCGGGCGGTGTTCTCGGACGCTACCAGGGCGCCGTCCAGCTCGGCGACCAGCAGGTTGTCCCGATACCAGGCGTAGCTGAGGGAAGCGACGGCATCGTCGTGCTCCACGAGCACCTGGAGCGCGTCCGCCGTGGTGGGCGCCTCGGGCGACAGCTCGATCTCGAGCCAGGGGAGAGCTTCTTCCGCGGTGTCGGCGCTGTCGTCGGCCGGAGGCTCGCAGCCGGTCAGGAGCAACGCCGAGGCGAGCAGGGGGAGAACATGGCTATGCATCATCAGAACTCGGTGGCCAGGCCGAAGCGCCCGACATGGGCCACGAAGGCCCAGTCGTCGTGGTACTGGCGGTAGTAGTCGTAGGCCGCGTGGAGGCTGATGGTCTCGAGGCCCTTCAACCCGAGCCTGCGGCGTAGCGGCTCGAGATCGTAGACCAGCTGGGCGCCCCAGAGCTGGGAGACCATCCCGTCGAACTTGTAGTCAAGGCTGTGGAACTCGTTGTCCGCCAGCCAACCGGCATCGTAGCTGTCCCGGTACCAGGCCGCTCGCGACTGCAGGTAGTGGCGGTACCGCAGCCCGCCCATGAGCTGCTCGCCGAGGTGCTGGGCGTAGGCCAGCTCGCCCGTGACGGAGCGGACCCCCCAGCTGTCCTGGTAGACCCGCACGAAGGGGTGCAAGGCACCCCGGATCGGAACCCACTGGTCCAGCCGAGCGGAGGCCACATGCCGCAAGCGACGGTCCGGCATCGCGTCCGCCAGCGCGACCGTGGTGTCGTCGTAGTAGGAGATGATGTCGGCGTAGTAGCCGTTTCGCTGGTAGCCCCGGACCCACATGGCGTTGTAGGTCAGCGTGAGCAGCGAGGTCTTGCTGAGCACCTGGACCAGGCTCGCCCGCCACGAGTCGGTGTCCTTGAGCTTGGGCCACTCCCCGTCCACCAGGCCGATGCGCTCGGGGGCGATCTCGTCGTGGGTCCGGGACCAGGCCAGCTCTACGGTGGTGCAGCGCTGGGCGAAGTCACGGGAGGTGGTCAGGGCCAGGGTGCTGGAGTGGTAGTCGTCCTCGACGCTGCGCTCCACCAGGCCCGACGCCCGCTGCACGCCGCGTTCCCAGGCGACGCTGGCCGAGCCGGCCTTGCGGACCTCCTTGGTCGCCTCGGGGCTGGCGCCGGAGACACCGTCGACCCTGCGGGACGCCGCGCTGATGGTGTCCACGAAGAAACGTCCGGTGACTCGGACCTCCTCGGAGACCTGCTTGGTCACAGAGCCCACCGGGGTGCCCACCAGCACGCCCATGCTGTCGACGTACATGTGGCCGCTGATCATGGCGAGGTCCTCGGCCCGCCCCGCAGGCGAGACCAGGAGCATGAACAGCAGCACCGGCACCAGCCGGATCAGGCCCGGCTTCAGTTGCACCCGCAGCCTCCACCGGCGATGGCGTAGCCGCCCGCGCTGGCCTCACGGGTGCCCAGGAAGTGCTGCTCGAGGAACACGGTCTCGGGGATCAGCTCACCCTGCATCACCGGATCCGAGAGGATCGCTCGCTCCCAGGGGTGAACGGTGACGCACGAGCCGCACACCAGCGCCACGATCAGGAGTGTGAGTGCCTTGCTCAGGCGGATCATGGGATTCTCCGTTTGTCAGTTGTCCAGGGCGCCCTGATCGATCCAGGCATCGACCAGGCGCTCCTCTTCTTCGGTGAACCAGCCGCTGCCATAGTGGCTGCCCTTGGTCATCAGGGGCGAGCTGGCGCTGTTGTAGGGGATGACCGTGCCAGACTCCATCAGCACGTCCCAGCCGCGAACGTCCAGGCCGCCGTAGGTCCGCGGATCACCATGGCACTGGACGCAGGCATCCAAGAGGATGGGGTGGGCCACCTCGGCGAAGCCCACCAGGGGGGCACCGGACAGCTCCACCTCGTTGTCGTCGATGTTGCCGTCGCCGTCTTCGACCCGCACGACCGCCCAATAGGTGGTGCCCGCTTCCAGCCCGCCAAGCTCGAGCTCGACGGCACCGGGCTCGCTCGTGGCGGTGGGCACACCCAGGTCCCACCCGCCGCTGTCGGCGGAGACATAGGCGTGGTAGACCAGCTCGGAAGCCGGGGTCTCGAAGTCTGTGGCAGAATCCCAGGACAGCAGGATGGTGCTGCTGTCGACCCCTTCCACCGCCTGCAGGCCGTCGAAGAGGGGCGCGCCCGCGTCCGCGCTCGAGGTGGTGGTGAAGCGTAGGACGCGCACGCCCGCCGGGTTGCCGCTCAGGTCGAGCAGGGCCTCGCCCACGCTCAGCTCGTACAGGGATGACGGCTGCAGGTCTACCAGGGGTTGCACCACGAGCAGGCTGTCGGCGCCTTCCCAGGACAGCGCGACGGCGACCTCGCCCTGATCCGAAGCGAGGCTCACACCATCATCGAGCGTCGTGAGATCCGGATCCTCCGACAGCCGGAGCCCCAGGGTCGCATCCACGGGGACATCCACCGAGCCCTCCGCGGGGCTCATGCCACGGACGGATGGGCCCGTCTGGTCCACGGAGCCGCCCACGGTGAAGGACCACTGCGCAGGCTGGACAGCCGGATTGCCCGCCGTGTCGGAGAACTCCGCTGTCAGGCGCACCACCAGGGTCTCGCCGGGTGGGAGCTCTTCGGAAGGAGTCCAGTGCAGGACCTGCCCGATCAGGCTGGTGCTGCCATCGACGATCTCACCATCAGGCCGGCCGAGCTCGAGGGCGTCGGTGGGGACCGTACCGGAGCCCAAGGCTTCGTTCCAGGCCAGCTGCACGGCGCTGGTGGTGGACACAGCCCTGGCACCGGCGGTTGGAACCGCTGCGATCGCACTGGGGGCCTCACCGTCGGGCCAGGTGGTGAACGCCAGGGTCCAGGCACCATCCTGGGCGATCCCCTCGGCGCTCACCAGCCCCTCGAGCGTGAGCCCGCAGGTCGTGCCGCCGGGCAGCTCGAGCAGGGGGCGCACCCGCACAGCCTGGTCCTCGGGGCTCCACCAGGCCTCCACGCCGGCGCGGTCGCAGGCGGTGGTGAGGCTCGCGCTCTGGGCGTCTACGCTGCTGGCGTCCAGGCTGGGCGCCACCCACAGGGTGAGGGTGGTGGCCGGGTCCACATCCCCCTCCCCTGCGGCCGGTTCGCTGCCCACCACCCGGGGGGCGCCGTCCGAGGCGGTCGCCAGGGCCACCTGAGCCTGGTGCTCCAGGCCGTTGCCCGCCTGGTCCGTCAGGCCCCGCTCCACCACCACGAGGTAGGAGCCGGCCGACACCAGCGGCTCATCGGGGAGCAGCACCACGGTGTCGGCGCCCTCGGTGTAGAGTAGCTCGACGGGGTGGGTGCCGCTGGGGCCCTGCAGGCGAACAGTGCCAGGACCGACCGAGCCGGGGGCCAGGGGTTCGCTGAAGACCAGCACCAGCTCGGCATCGGGGTCGACGCCCTCGGAGCCATCCGCGGGGCTGGCGCCGTTGAGCTGGGGCGGAAACACATCGCGGGCCACCAAAGTGCCCTCGGAGCCCTCGACCCCGCCGGGCTGGTGGCAGAGGTTGCACTCGGCGTGATCCGGCAGCTCGTGCAGCTCCGAGCGCTGATCGCCTGCACGGAAGAACACCTTGCCCGCTGGCAGCGCATGCTCGGCCCAGAACAAGCCCGAAGGTCCGCTGACGGCCACCCGGGCCTCCCCGCCGGCCAGGTCTTCGACGACGATCTCCACACCCTCGGCCGACTCGATCCCCTCGAGGTCCCAGAAGACCGTGCCCGCGGCGGTGAAGCCGGGGTGGCAGGCCGCATCGAGGCAGCCGGGGGTGCCCTGGTGCACCGCGCTGAGGTCGGCGTGGTGCCCGTCCAAGCCGCAACCGCCGAGAGCCACTGTGAGGATGATGACGGGAAGACGGAGACCAGCTGCAGGTTGCATGGAAGAACTCTACAACAATTCGTGTCAAGCTCGAATCGCCCCGCCCGCATGTCCGAGGTACCCCATGCTCAGACGCATCGCCTTCGCCATCACCGCCGCTCTGTTCCTGCACGCCCCCTCGGCCTGGGGCGGGGACGAGGTCCTGGTCTTGAGCGAGCCGCCGCCAGCCGTGCAGCTGAACGACCTGGCGGGACAGCCCGTGAGCCTGGAGGGCCTGAAGGGCAAGGTGGTGC
>CAZHIK010000106.1:0-14195 GCA_964532635.1 uncultured Enterobacterales bacterium | reverse complement strand
ATGAAGGAAGCACCATGACGAAGCGGATCACCATTCGAGAGCTGGGCACCTGGTGCCGGTCGGCGGGCGTCGCTCGCAGCTGGCTCGGCCCCCTCGGCCCGTGGTTGCTCCGCCCGGAGCACCGGCCCTCCGCGCCGCAGCTGCTGGACCGCGTGGGGGCTGTGCACCTGCTGTTGGTGGCCCATCCTCCGACGGGCACCGAAGCTGTGCTGGCTCCTGGCTTCGTGCTGCCCTGCATCTGGAGCGCTGGAAGGCCCTCCTCGGGGGTTCTGCCGGCCAAGCTGGTCACCCTCTCGCGCCGCGTGGCGGATCTGGCCGAGATCGGGGGATTCACCCTCCAGCTCGATCCGCGGCTCGAGGGCATGGACCCGAGCGGCCTCGAGGTGGAGCTCGACTCCTGCTTCGCGCCGCTCTATGCGGCTCTGGTGCTGGCCTCCCACGGCGCGCAGCCTGCGCCGGGGGTGTTCGCGACAGGCCAGGAGATGGACGGAGGTGGGGTCGGCACCATCCAAGGCATCGAGGCCAAGCTTGGCGCGATCGCGGACCTGGGGCTCGAGCGTGCCGTGGTGTTCGTGCCAGCGGGGAACTTGCAGGCGGCCCGTGAGGTCGTCTCTGACTCCGGGGCCTCCCTGGACGTGCATCCCTACCCAGTCACCGAACCCAGCCTCGAGCGCACCATGGCGCCCCACCTGGCGGCGCTGGACGTGCCCCCCCAGCGCTCACCCGACAACCTGCAGGCGCGGCTTGACTGGGCCAACCGTAGCTACCGCTTGTTCCGCCCCGAGCGGCGGTCGTTCTATCTCGAGCGGCTGGTGCGCGACCTGGCGGCCCGGTTGGCCGAAGATCCCCGGGTGGCCGGTGCTCCCGTGGACTCCCTGGCCCTGGCCGTCAGCCTGGACCACTCCCTGGCGGTGCTGCTGGTTCACGCGCTGCGCCCCCGGCGCCTGTTCCTGCTGCACTCGCCTCAGACCTACGGCCGGCGCCGGCAGCTCGGGGATGCCATTCGGGATGTCGTGGCCACTCCCCAGCACCACGTGGCCGAAGAACCCAGCGAGCACGCCGTGCTCACCAGGCTCACGGCCTGGCTCCGTGCCCCAGGACGCAGCGCGGTGGAGGTCACGGGGGGTACCAAGGCCGCCTCGGTGCTGCTCACCGTGGCGGCCCAGCGGGCGGGGGCCGAGGTTCTCTATCTGAAGCACCGTCCGAACGAGTATGGAACCGAGTCCTTCCGAGCGCTCGACTGGGCGCGTGATGGAGGTGTCTGTTGAGTGACACGCTCGACTTCGAGAAGCTCTATCAGTTCGCGCACAGGTTGGCGTTGAAGCATTGCTACTCGTCCAGCTGGGTGTCGGCCCCCGAGGATGCAGCACAGGACATGGCCCAGCGTGTCATCACCAAGATCCAGCACATGGAGGACAAGGAGCCGGGCTCGGTCAACAAGCCGATCAGCTTCGTGCGGATCTCGGTCAAGCACCTGTTCATCTCCTATGTGCGCAAGGCCAAGCGCCGGTCCGAGTTGTTGAAGGAGCACGGTGAGATGGTCGCGCCCATCCCCACCACGACTGGACTTCAGCTGGACGAAGACGATGAGGCCGAAGCAGCCCGCTGCCTGGCCCCCTATGTGCTCATCGCCCGCAACGAGGGGTGGTCGAAGGGGCGAGCGAGGTTCAACCGAAAGGCCGTGTTCCTGATGCAGCTGCGCCTGGCGGTGCTCGAGGCGGCCGGCAAGCGGTGCCCCGAGTACCGGCCGGCGCTGCTGCTGCGCATCGCCAAGCAGACCGCGCCCTGGCCCAGGCGAGAGCGAAGGGAGAGCTTCTACCCCGACTGGCCCAGCATGGAATCCATCTGGGAGGCACTCGAGGAGCGCTATCCAGGTGACGACAAGGTGACCGAGGCCAAGGGCTTTGTGGTCGTCGTGGGTGAGTTGACCGATCCAGGGCTCAGGAAGCTCACGGTGGGGCAGTGGCACAAGTGGATCGGGCGCTCCCGCGACAGGGCCCGGGAGCTGGTCCCTGAGCCTGTGTGGGCCTCGTGCTTCGAGCCGCTGTGCCCGTCGCGCAAGTCGCCCACCAAGAAGGCTGGAGGTGGCTCATGAGGGTCCTAGCTCATCGACCGGGTCTGCGAAGCGTCCGAAGCCCGGAACCTGGCGCGTCCTATGGTCGGATGTACGGAGCAGACCAGCATCGCTGCATCCAGCACAACCCTTCCTGGAGTCGTCCAGCCATGCACCGACCGCACCGCGGAGAGCCCGCCGTGTGCGGCCCGTCGGCGAGCGCTGGGGGTGAATCATGAGCACGAATCACGTTGTGTCGTTCTGGATCGAGCGTGCCTTGGCCAGCCTGGCCGCCTGGCAAGCCGGTGATCGAGACCGGGCCGTCGAGTTGCTGGTCTGTTGGCAGGCGCTGGGTCGCTTGGATGCTTCGTTGGATGCGCGACTGGCGGATCTGCGGGAGCGGGTCTCGGGCGCCGTGGAGCACGACGCCTCCGCTTTGCGAGGTGAAGCCGCCGAGCACAGCATCTCCTGGAGCGCTGCGTTCGATGCCCAGCGCGATCTGTTCCTCGAGCCCGGCGACGAGCCCGAGGCCGAAGCCCAGGGCGCGCTGCGCCTTGTGCGCGAGCTGGACGATGGTGAGCTGCTGCTGTGTGCCCTCGACACCCTGTGCGAGGACGACCCGTCGGCCTACCCGCTCGACCTGGCCACCGAGCTGACCCACTACGCCATGGCGGTCGAGGACGAGCCCGACCTGCTGGCGGCCGCGGTGGGTTGGTCCCGCGCCACGATGGAGTGTGCGGTCTCGGATCTGGATGCTCGCGACGTTGGTCTGGCGGCCACGCTGGAAAAGCACACCACCATCGTGGATGCGTTCACCCAGTCCCAGCGCCTGCTGGCCCGTGAGCCTGTGCTGTCCCGTGCTTTCGTCGAGGCTGCGGCGCGCCGGGCTTCCATCCTCCTGCGGCTGCGGGGGCTGATGGACACGGTGGGAGAGGCCGGCCGTCGGCTGCTGCTCCCCGAGCACCAGGCCGTGTTCGCCACAGGCGACGCGGGGCTCGCGGGCCCCAGCAGCGAGACCTGGCGTGGTGAGCCGGGTTGGCAGGTCATGCTCCTGTTCCCAGCGGCCCACGAAGCCCACGACCACAGTCACGCGGAGCTGACCGTGGTGGATGCGCCCCATGGCGCGGCAGAGATCGCACTCTGCGGCCTGCTGGCCAAGCTCGAGCCCATCGAGGGTGGCTACCTCCAGGCCCGCTTCCCCCTGGGCGCCCTGCGCGCCGCCCTCGAAGAGCAGGATATGCCGGTGTTGGCCCTGATCGGCTCGAGCGACGAGATCTGGGTGGGCGAGCGGGTGTAGTTCCCGTCGAAATGGTGTCCAGGCTGTTGTAGGGGCGGGCTTTACGCCCGCCCGCTGACGCCGTCTCGGTTCGAACTCCGCCGCTCGGCTCGGCGCGGCGATGACCAGCTGTCCGAACACCAACCCCTCGCCCGTTTCCAGGACGTAGTGAGCCCAATTCCCTCGCAGCGACTGGAGCCTCCGCCCATGAACGCCATCGTCTCCATCATCGTCATCGTCGTCATCATGCGGATGATCCTGCCCGAGCTGCGGGCCCTCATGCCGATGATCGGGGCGGTGGTCATGCTGTGGATGATGGCCAAGCTGTTCCCGGCTACCTTCGGCCCCATGCTCGGCGGCCTGGCCTTGCTGGCGGTGGTGGTGCTGGGCTTCTGGTTCCTGCTCCGCGGCCTGGTGGGGCGGTCATGAGTGCGGTGGCCTGCATGTGCCCAGCGTGCTCGATCGAGGTCACGGGGATCGTCTGCGAGCTCTGCGGCCGGGCGCCTGTGGCCTCGGGCTCGTACCAGAGCAGGCCTGCTCCCCGGCCCACGCCCGCGCCCGTGGTGGACCTCGACCACGGCGAGCTGTGGCCCCTCGACCCGGACCTGCCCGAGGTGGGCGCGCTGGTGCCGCCCCAGCAGGCGAGCCGGTCCGCCCCGGCGCTCTCCCAGGAAAGCGCAGAGCCCGTTCGTCCTCCCGGCGTGGTCGTTGGCACCGTGATCGACACCCGCGGCCCCAGTCACATGCGGCCGCGCATCAACGGGTGGAAGGGCATCAGCTATGTGTTGCTGCTCATGGCGCTGGGTCCGCTGTTCCTGGTGGTGTGGGCCGCCATGTTCGCCTTCCGCATCCTGCTGATGATGATGGGCTTCAAGGGGCTCGCCAGCCACCGCGGGCTGCTCGAGGGATTGCTGTTCCACCACCTGTTGGGCCGGCTGGGCCGTCCCGGCGACCAGGTGCCGGTGTATCACCACCGCCTCGAGCTGCACGACGAGACGGGGAGCACCGTGCTGGTGCGTCAGGAGGGCGAGTTCCGGGACGGCTGCATCCTGGTGGGCAACACCCTGCAGGTGCGCGGCCCCCGCAAGGGCGGCACCATCCAGCTGCGCGGTGGCTTCAACGAGTCCCTGGGAGCACGGCTGTCCATGCCCATCAATCCTTGGAAGCCCGCGGCCTTCATTCTGTTCCTGGTGGTGCTCTTCGAGTACCTGGCGGCCTTTGCCTGGATGGGCACTCAGGGGGCCTTCTGACCATGCGCAGCCTCGATCTTCCAGAGACCATCGCCACTGGGGGCGCGTCGCTCCCGGGGCTGGTCTCGCTGCTCAGTCGCGACCTGCTGGCTGTCGAGAGCGCGCCGATGGCGTGGCCGAGCAAGGTCATCAGCGCCTGTGGCCAGCTCGAGTTCCGTCGGCTGGCCGGTGCGCGCGGGGTGGGGGACAAGGGGCCGTTGGATCTGCCCGTTCGGGTCATCAGCGGCGCCATGGCAGCAGGCCATCCGCTGGCGTTCATGTTGGTGGGTGATGGCGAGCGCGTGACTGTGGCGGTGGGTACCCACATGCAGAGCGCAGACGCGGTGGGGCGGGCGGCGGCCGCGTTGATCGGCGCACCGCCACCGACGCCTCTGCAGGTCCCCGCGGAGCTGATGGAGCGCTTGCGCTGGGGGGCGTTGGTGGGCATCCCCTCCGCGCGAGCTGGCGGTGGGCTTCAGGGGGGCGCCACGCTCGCCGATGCCGTGCTCGATTCCTGCTATGGCAGTCCGTTCTTGATGGTGGTCTTCGCGACCCCCGAGCCCGCGGATCGGGCCCGGCGCCAGGCGTCGGCCGCCCGCGGGGGTCTGCGTATGCTCGAGCGGGAGCACCTGCAGGTGGGGCCCCAGCGGGGAGCCGCCCCACTCGCAGCTCGGGCGCGTGACCTGCTGGCCAAGTGGGCGGCGCGGCTGGACCAGGGAGCCGCCGGCCGGCTCTGGCGTGTCAGTGCGCTGCTTGGCACCCCGTCGGCTGGACATACCCGCACTGCGCTGGGCGTGCTGGCTGGAGGGCTGACCGACGATCGCGAGCCGTCGGCGATCCCCGTGCGCGGGCTGGCCTGCGGTCGGGACCCGAACGGCTACAGCGCTCACGCCAACCTGCTGTTCCCGACCGAGCTGGAGGCGCTGTGTTCCCTGCCGGGTCGTGATCGCATCGGCTTCACCCGGGGCGTGGACGCCGCCTTCGACCTGGACCACCAGGGGCCCGACCAGGGCGTGAGCCTGGGGCCTGTGCTCGACGGCCGCCTGCCCTTGAGCGCCGAGCTTCGCATCGACCCCGACGACCTGGCCAGGCACGCGCTGATGGTGGGACTGACCGGGAGCGGCAAGAGCACCACCAGCCGAGCCCTGCTGCTCCAGCTGCATCACCGGGGGATTCCGTTCCTGGTGCTCGAGCCCGCCAAGGCCGAGTACGGCGCGCTGGTATCGAGGATCCCGGGGATGTTGGTGTTGGCGGCCGGGGCCCTGCCAGATGCTGGGCGGCTGCCCCTGCTGCTCAACCCCTTCGCCTTCCCCGATGGCTTTCCGCTCCAGACCCACATCGACCTGCTCACCACCGCCTTCGTGGCCTCGTTCGGGTTGGTGCCGCCCACGCCGTATCTGCTCGAGAGCGCGCTGGTGCGGGTGTACGAGGACCGGGGCTGGGACCTGGTCACCGGCACCCACCCCCACGGCCACGAGCCCCTGAGCTACCCGACGCTGTCGGACCTGCTGCGCACCATCGACACCGTGGTGGACGAGGCCGGCTACCACCACGAGATCACCAGCAACCTGCGCGCCGCGCTGCGCACCCGCATCGGCAACCTGTGCGTGGGAGCCAAGGGTGCGATGCTGGACACCCGGGTGGAGCTGCCCTTCGAGGAGCTGCTGAGCAGCCCAGCCGTGGTGGAGCTCGAGCGCATGGGATCGGATCAGGAAAAGGCGCTGATCATGGGCCTGATCGTGACCCGGCTGTACGAGCTGCGCCGTGTGGCCGGACCGGCCGAGGGTGGCGGGCTGCGGCACCTGCTGGTGGTGGAGGAGGCCCATCGCCTGCTGCGTCGGGTGTCCGAGCGCTCGAGCGAGGAGGGCAACATGGCCCACCAGGCGGTGGAGTCCTTCGTGAACCTGCTGGCCGAGGTGCGCGCCTACGGTCAGGGCGTGCTGGTCGTGGAGCAGCTCCCCAGCAAGCTCGCGCCTGATGTGGCCAAGCACGCCGCCCTCAAGCTCGTACACAGGCTCACCCCCCGCGAGGACCGTGACCTGGTAGGCGACTCCATGGTGCTGAGCGACCCGCAGAAGCAGGCCCTGGCGGTGCTGGAGACCGGCCAGGCCGTGGTGCACGGCCTGGGCATGGACGGGGCGCTGCGGGTGCAAGTGCGAGCTCATCGAACCGACAGCGGCGACGGGCATCGCGTCATCGCAGGCCGCCCAGGAAGCGGGATGACCCAGGGTGTGGCCTGGCTGCTCGAGCGCTGGACCGCGCGCATGCGTCAGTCCCGCGTGTTGCGTCGCCCCGCCGTGACCCGAGCGGCGGAAGCCGAGCTGCTCAGCGCCGCACTGGGAGAGCCCACGCGGGAGCGTCGCGGGGAGCTGAACCGCGAGGTGAGCTCCAACAGCGTGGCCCTGGAAGCCGCCCTCGAGGCCGCCCTGGAACGGCGGGCCGTGCACTACGGCTGGCGGCAGGACGATCTGGAGAGCCTGGCCGATACCGCGACCGGGGACCTCGGCGGGTTCCAGCGTGCGCTGGACCAGCAGTTGCGCGGGGGACGTGGCTCCACCCCGGCCTGCGCGCCTTGCTCTTCCCCCTGCACCCTGCGCTACGAAGCATCACAGCTGGCGCGGGACGAGCAGGTCGCCGACGCCGCCGACAGCCTGGACGAGGTCCCCGCCGAGCGCTGGCGTGGTCTGTTCGAGGCCGTGGTGCGCGGTGCCCTCGAGCGTCACTTCGGACTGGACCGCACCGTCCCCGAGTCCCTGCTGCGCTGCGTGGTGGGTCAGGCCGTAGCCCGGCTCGAGCTGTCAAGGCGCGCGGCCTCGCGCGTCTACGATCGCATCCTCCAGATCCAGGAGTGAGTCATGGCTGACACATCCGACACCTACCGCCTGACCCCCAAGGAAGTCCTTCGCCGCAAGGAGCGCATCAAGGAGCGTGATCCCTTGGCCAAGTTCCCTGACTACGACGTGGACGTAGCCATGAAGCAGGAGCAGAAGGAGATCGAGACCAACCCGGAGGGGTTCGCGCGCCGGCACCAGAACGAAGGGCTGGACGCCGGGACCCAGGCGGAGCTGAGTGCGGCTCTGAAGAAGAAGCGAGGGAAGCGGGGGTAGCTCGTGTCGGCCTTTCCCGAGCTCGCCGTGAGCTAGCGGTACCGCCTGAGCCGCACGAACCGGAACCGGCTCTCCTTACGTTCGCCGACCTGGACGACCCTCCGCTCCGAGGTCGCAGCGAAGCAGGGGATGCCCCGCGCTTCCAGCGCCTGGACGAGCCGGAAGCACAGGGTGAACTCGCCTTGGACCAGCGCTGCGGTGGTCTCCTGGGGCACCTGGCTGACGATCTCGGCGACGAGCTCATCGACGCCCTGTTCGTCGAGGTCGGGGTCCACGTTCGGGAAGGGGAGGTCCACCAGCAGCGGAGCGTGAACCTTGGCTGAGGCCACCTGGGGCTCGGTCCATCGTTCGCACGGATGGTTGCTCAGGTTCAGGAAGATCCCGCTGCCGGGGGGATCGCTCCGAACACAGGACGAGCCTGCGACCGACTTGGTGGTGTTCATGGGCACTCCAACATCCAGATGCTGTGACCGTCAGGCCCTCTCCTCCTGCCGCGGGTCGTACCAATACCCCAGGTTCTCCGGCACTGTGAACGGTCGATACGTGCCTCGACTGTTCACATACGCGTCGTTCACCAGGCCCAGGTTGCGGTCCATGGTGACCAGGTGGACCAGGCTGGTGGGGTTCTGCTCGGCAACACAGAAGGTGGAGGCCAGGATGGCGCTGTCGATGCCGTCCAGGACCTTGAGCCGTGCGGACCGGTTCTTGCGCTTGGCCTTTTCCTGGGTGCGCTTGAGCTGGCGCTTCATGGACTTCGAGAAGGGGACGCGACAGAACTGCTCGGCGAGCAAGGGATCGAAGGCGTTGGAGTCGATGGTGATGTGGCTGTTGGCCCGCTGCACCGTGCGCCACAGGCTCTGCATGGCCATCTGCTTGTTGCGGTACCACAGGTCGAGGTTGTCGATGTCGATGTCCTTCTGCAGCATCAAGCCGTGCAGCTCGACCCACACGATGCCGGGGATGACGATCCTGCGGCCGGTGTCGGTGCAGAAGTCGGCGCAGGGTTGGTACCAACTGCTCCAGTGTTGGCCCCGCTCCTCGAGGGCGGTGCCGCAGATGGCCCAGTTCACTAGAACATTGGTGTCGACGACATAGATCGGGCTCACGTGGCCCCCCCCTCCTCCTCGTCGGTGTGGGGGTCTGCCCAGCCGCCGTCGGAGAGTTCTTCATCGTCGTCGTAGGGGTCGACACGAGCGGCCTCGAGGAGCTCCTCGGCGTCCTCGATCACCAGCCTGGCCCGGCCCTCCTCGTCCACCGCGGGGATCTCCATGCCGCCGTACCAGGTGAGGGCTTCGTGGGCGGCATGGCCGATGGACGCGGCGAAGTCGGGGGCGCGGCTGTCGAGCAGGCGGAAGCAGCGGGCGTTGACGATGTGCAGGATGCTGTGGATGTAGGCATCGTCGGAGCCACAGGCGAAGAGGACGTGGGGCAGGGGCTGCAGGGCGCAGATCCGGTCGATGGCGGAGAGGGCGCTGGAGCGACCCGAGAAGCGCTCGGCCACGGCCGCCACCAGACCCAGGCTCCCCCGCTGGTCGTCGGCCAGCTCGGCAAGGGCCTGCAGGCCCTCGGCCTGCACGATCTCGACGCTGTCGCCCAGGTTGGCCTGGATAGCGTCGACCACGGCCTGGCGATCACCGGTCCAGGAGCTGTCCCAGCCCACAGCCACGCGCTGGGGCACGGGCTGGCCCGGAGAGCGGAAGCTGGGCTGGGGCTCGTCGATGGCGGAGCGTACGCAGCGCACCAGCCGCTCCACGCTGCCTTCCTCGGCCTTGTGCACGTAGGCGTGGACGTGGAAGTTGGCGGCGGCCATCCAGGCCGGGGCCCGGCCGCGGGCGCTGAACATCACAACCCGCGATCCAACGTCCATGGCCTTGAGGAAGCGTGCGATGTCGGTGCCGTCGCCCTGCTCGCTGTCGGCCACCAGGCTCATGTCCACGTCGAGCACGAAGGCGTGGTAGTACCGCTTGTAGAAGTCGTCGCGGGTGGCGGACATCTTGTCGACGGCGTCGACCTCGAACCCGGCAGCCTCGAGCGCGTCGATGGCCATCTTGACCACGTCGGCGTGGGTGTGCTCATCGTCCATGAAGAGGATGCGGGGCTGGTCGGACATGGGGGCTCCCTAGCTGGGAATGGAGAGAAGGAAGGCTGCGCCACCGGGGGGTTGGTCTGGGGCCAGGACGATGCTGCCACCGTCTTGGAGCTCCATGGCGCGCTTGGCCTGGAACAGGCCCAGTCCGGTGCTCTGGGCCACTCCCTTCTCTGAGACGTACGGCAAGAACGGGTCGGACAGTTCGGCGGAGATGCCCCCCGCGCGGTCCTCGATTCGAATGGTCTGGGTCTGGTGGTCCAGCAGGATGAGCACGGGCCGCTCGGGCGGGGTGATCTCGCGCCGAGCGTAGGCCTCGAGGCTGTTGGCCACCAGGTTGCCCACGGCCAGCTCGAGGTACCCTGGCGAGATCTCCCAGGTGTGGCCAGGCCCACAGACCTCGAGGCAGCCGGCCGGGAGCCCATGGGCCGCCAGCACCGAGGCGAGGATGGGCTCGGGATCCTGCGGGGTCAGTGCGCCAAACTCGCCGCGCACCACGCTGCCGACCGACACGATGTAGCCGATGTTGGTGGCCAGGGACTCGGCCATGGTGCGAAGGTGATCGGGGAGGGAGGGATCGGACAGCAGGGCGTCGATCTGGTTGCGCACGCCACCCAGCCGGGTGTTCACGTCGTGGGTGAAGCGCGCGATCTGCAGCACGGTGGCCTGGCGCTGCTCCACGTGGGTCTTCAGCTCCTTGGCGAAGCGGTCGTGGGGGGCCTCGACCAGGCTGGCGTCCAGCAGCGGGAACACCTGGGAAGTGAGCTTGGAGGGGTCCGCGTGGCCGCGGAACACCAGCATGTCGGCCAGTCGGTTGCGGACGGCGACCCGCTGAGGGACCTCCTCGGGGCGCCCTTGGCTGAGCTGCAGGAAGGCGGTACCCAGCTCCTGGGCGACCCGGTGGTGCTGGTGACGGCCGGCGTTGCGGGTCTCGTCGCGCACGGCGTGGGCGAGGGCCCGGCGGAACGCCCGCTGGTAGGCGGCGGTGGGAAGGCGCTCGTGAAGCTCCGACAGGTCGGAGATCAGGTCGCTCGAAAACGGTACCAGGCAGTCGATGATGCAGGTGAAGGCGCCGCTCGCCGCCTGGGTGTTCAGGCCCTTGGCGGTGCCGAGCAGATCCAGCCAGGCGTCGAGCTGGGCTTCGAAGCCCGCCCACGTGGTGGGGAGCGTTCGGCCTGGTCGGAGCTGGCGGATGTCGCCATCGCACAGTGCGGCCGGGTAGCAGCACAGGATGTTGCGTCTCACGGTGGCCTGGCTCTTGCCGTCGAGCTCGGCGCCGTGTTGAGCCAGGAAGGCCTCGAAGCCGGGCAGGGCCTCGCGATAGCGTCGGGCGGCGAAGGGCGGGATCAGCTCGCCCTTGTAGCGCGGGAAGTCGCTCAGGCTACGCGCGGTCATCTCCGGCTCCTGCGCTGCTGTTGGTAGTTCTTACCGCCTATCACCTCGACACCCTTGGCCTTGGGGCCACCTGCGGTGACGTGCAGCACCAGGCAGGACCGAGCGGAGGGGATGTACGACAGGCTGTACAGGGGGGCCTCACCCGCGTGGCCGACCATCACCAGCTTGCGGGTGTCCATGAGCATGGCCGGCACCTTGGCCTCGAGCAGGGCGGGCAGCTGTCCGCGGTCGCGCCAGGCCAGCAGCTCGCACTTCAGCACCCGGCGCAGGAACTGGTAGAAGCCGTTCTGCATGTTGTCCTGCTCGCGCACGATGGCCAGCCGCGGGTGCAGGTGGAAGCGGGTCTGCAGGTCGGAGACGATCCGCGCCAGATCGATGTCGATCTTGTCCTTGGTCCAGGGCAGCGGGGGCGCGATGATCAGGGCCGCAGCGGGCCGGTCCTTGGAAGGTGCGGAGCCAGCGTGGGACTGCGCGCGCCTGCCCCTGGGCTTCTTCACGTTCAGCACGTTGAGGATCAGCTCACCGCAGCTGGCGAAGCGGTAGGCCGGATCGGGGTGCAGGCAGGTGACCAGGCGTCGGGCCCAGGCATCGGACAGGCCGAGTCCGCCCACCAGCCGCTGCACCTCGGCGTGGTTCATGTGGCGGCCAGGCATTTGGCCCCCCAGGAAGGCCACCAGGGTGGCGCCGATGGCGTAGACATCGGTGGAGGGGCCGAAGCTCCCCCGGGGGCCGAAGCACTCCGGCGCGGCCCAGCGAGGGTCGGGGTGGTAGGACGGGTCGTGGGGATTGAAGCCATCGAAGTGCTCCATGCTCCGCAGCTCGCGGACCCAGCCCAGGTGCAGCGCCCCGGTGGTGGTGTGGCCCAGGCTCCCCAGGGGCACGGCCCGCGCCACCATCTTGGCGCCGTGCAGTTCCTTGAGGGCGTAGGCCAGGTCCATGCACAGGGCGCGGAGCTTGCCCTCCCGTGCACGACGGAGCTTGTCGGGCATGTTTCGGCGGGCGTGGAAGGGTCGGATCGGCTCCAGCCGAGGCCGCGCGATGATCAGCCCCGGCTCGCCCGGCGCCACGGCTTGCGGCAGGAAGGGGTTGTCGAAGCGGATCAGGTCGATGGGCTCAGGGAAGGTGAGGGGACCCTGGGCCAGGGCCGCAGCGATGCCCTCGAAGGCGCGGCGGCGCGAGGAGACGTCCCAGTGCAGCTTGTTGCCCGGCGTGCCCCGATGGTCGGGGAACAGCATGTGCAGGGTGCGGTCGAGCTGTTGGTCCTGCACGGTCCAGGCCTGCAGGTTGGGGCCCACCATGGGCTGCTTGCAGGGCTTCAGGGGCACCCAGCGCGCGGCACTGGGATGGCCTGAGAGCGGCTGCTTGGCAAAGACGGGACTCACTTCACATCTCCCTTGGGCATGGGCAGGCGGCGGGCCGACTGGACGGCGGTGTTCATGCTGGCGAAGCGGCGGCGGGAGTCCTCGGCCAAGGCGGTACGGAGCCACTGGACCCAGGGGTCGGGCAGGGAGATCCCGTCAAGGCTGGTGTCGAGCTCTCCGGTGCGGGCGTGGGTGGGCACCTGGCCGTACAACAGGTGGAGCACCGAGGCCCCCAGGGAGTAGACGTCGACCGAAGGGGTGATCCTGCGATCGGCGGGCAGGGTCTGGGTGTCCATCTCCGGTGCCTGGTAGGGCGGGGTGCAGGTGCCGTCGTTGACCACGCCCCTCGACGTCCAGGCGGCGAAGCTGCCGAAGTCGATCAGCGCGAAGTTGTTGGCCGGGGTGAGGATGACGTTTTCGGGCTTGAGGTCCTGGTAGACGAACGCGATGGGACCCGAGGGCGAGTCCTCCTCGAGGTGAAACGCGTGGAGCACCGAACCCACCTGCTGGATCATGAACTTGCAGTGGCCCAGCAGGTTGTTCCGGAAGTTGTCTTGGGTGCAGGCGCGGTCCAGGGTGTCCCCGGAGATGCGCTGCAGCACCAGGTAGCGCTCGCCCTGGTATACGTCGGGGCCCAGCTCGAAGCGGGTGCCGTCGTCGGCGGTGTGCGGGCCGCGCAGCCGGGGATTGGGGGCCTCCACCAGGTCGAGCAGCATGGGCACGCCGCCGATGCCGCGCAGGGTGGCGTGGCCCAGCACCCGGGACTCGAACAGGCTGCGCCGCCGCTGCAGCTTGACCTGGCGCTCCACCTGTTTGTCGTGGGGGTGGGCGAACAGCGCGTCGTCGTAGCGGGGGGCCTTGATGATCACGGGCTTGTTGTGGAGCCGCTCGTCGACGGCGGTGAAGACCACGCCGAAGCCCCCGGCTGCCAGCACGCTCTGGATACGGTAGCGGCCGTCCAGCACCGCGGGGGCGGCGAAGGCCACACCGCGCACCCGGCCGGAGACCACGTCGATCCCCAGCCGGCTATCGTGGCGCCGCTTCACGCCTCCTCCTCCAGGCTCAGGACCAGGCCGCCCGGGACGGCGTAGCGCTCGCCCGGTCGCCAGGCCACGGGGCCCGTGAGAGGCTCGGGATCGCCGCCCTGGGCGAGGTGGGACAGGGGCGTCGCACCGCGGGAGAGCAGCAGGATGTGCCCTCCGGACCAGAACACCTCGGCCTGCTCGCGCGAGCAGCGCGAGGCGTCGCCCGAGGGACCGAACTCGCGGGTGAGGTCGATGTCGGGGATCACGCCCCGGCTGGCGGAAAAGCGCCCGATGCGCAGGGTGCGGCCCTCGAGCACCGGACGGGTCAGGCTGGGGACCCGCACACCGCTTCGCAGCACCACTACGCGGTAGCGCTGGCCGGCTGGCAGCGGCGTCGCGTGGGCGGGATCGCCGTGGCGTGGGCCGCTGGGAGCCGCGGGGGTGGGCTCGGGTGCGGGCGCTGGGGCGGGTTCTGGAGCGGGCTCGGGTGCCGAGGCCGGCTCGGGCGCCGAAGTTGGCTCGGGCGCTGCTGCCAGAGCCGGTTCTGGGGCAGGCTCGGGCGCGGGGGCCGGAGCCGGTTCGGGCTCGGGCTGGGGCGCGGGCCGAGCGGCCGGCTTGATGCGCACGCGGAGGGTGCCGCTCCAGGCGGGGTCGCCCGGGATG
>CAZHIK010000105.1:0-14213 GCA_964532635.1 uncultured Enterobacterales bacterium | reverse complement strand
AGGAACTGGCCACCGTCATCGGGCTGATGGTGTGGAACGCCAGGATCGCGCTGGGTTTCGAGTTGGAGACGTCCCCCTGGGAGCCCCCTCGGCAACAGGCGAGAGTCCAGAAGCCGGGTCCCAGGCTCGCGCCGCCGGAGACCTACGAGCCCGAAGACTCCGATGAGCAAGCCGTAGGCTCGGACGATGCGGCGGAGCCCGAGACGGTGGAATCCACGATCCATCCGCGACTGGCCGAAGCAGAGGCGAAGCTGGCCGACTTGCTCGGGGAACTGGACTGGGACGAACTACCGCTGTGGAGGGATGGATGGACTGGGACGATGAGTCCGGGCTGCTCCGTTGTCCCGATGGTCTGGGCTTGCTCCTCACCTGCGTCCAAGTACGCCGCGGGCATCAACACCGTGCGCGCCTCATCTTCCGAAGCCAGAGGCGCGCCTGCCTGGACTGCGCCTGATGTGCCCGGATTATGTCGGCTTGTCGTGGCTGCGTATCCCGCGGGTGTGCGGCAGCGGCGTTCCCACAGAGACGGACCACCGACTCTGCACTGGGGTCGGAGAGAGTGGGCGTGCCACTTTCGCAAGGCCTTGCGAAAGTGGCGGGTTGGACTCAACCTGGCCGAGTCAGACGACGATGATCTGTGGGAGACACGCCGAGTTCACCGGAACGGGAGACTCCAGAACGGTCGAAGGCGAACCACCGGGATCCGGAAAAGCCCGATTTTGTCCAAGGTGACCGCGACCGAGACTACGCCCCCAGCTTGGTGAGCATGGCGCCCGCCCGGCGGAGCTTCTGCTGGGCTTCGGGGCCACCGGGGATGTCCACCATGTCGAGCACGGCGCAGGCTACGGAGGCTTTGGCGATCTCGTACTGGTTGATGCGGGCGTGCCCCTTGCGGCTGCGGCCTTCCGCCAGGTTGAGCGCCGCGGACTGGGCAGCTTCGAGCCCCTGGTTGCGGAGGCTGGCGGTGCCCCGGGGGAAGCGGGCGGTGAGGTACCAGCGCGCCACTTCGGCGAGCAGTCGGTAGCAATCGAGGGACTCGTGGGCAAAGAAATGAGTGTGCACGAGGAACTCCGAAGGGGCGCTGGGGTGGATGGGGGCGGCCCCTCACAACGGGAGGGGGCCGCTCACAGCCAGCGCAGCGGCCCGCAGGAGTCCCGCAGCACCGAGCCAGTTGCCCACGAATCCCGACCGCGCGCCGAGGGCCGAGCGCGCGCGCCGAGGACGGGGCGACTGACCCCCCACCCGCCGCGATGCGGCACCCTCTCCCCGACGGAGAGGGAGGCCACCGTCCTCCGCGACCCGAGGCCCGAACCCCGAGACCCGTACTCCGAGCACCGAGCACTGAGCACCGAGCACCGAGCACCAAGACGGAGTCGTCCTCACCACACCAGCCCGTCAGGTCGTCCACCAGCATACCTGGCCACCCCGAAGTCCGCGTGCGGCAGGATAGTGTGCCGATCGGCCACCTGGTGACACGATCTTTCCGCGTAGCTACCGCCCCCGCAGCAGCCCCACTCTCGAGACGGGCTGGGCTGCCACACAGGCGCCATCGGCACCCGCCCGCAGCCGCGGCGTGGGCACGGCGCGCTCGGCACAGTCCTCGCCCGAGGCGGCCACAGCCGGGCCGATGAGCCCGACCTGGGCCTGCTGGACCTCGACGGCGGTCTCGGTCCCCGCACCCACCAGTCCACCGACCACCCCCGTTCCGCACGCCACACCCAGGGCCATGAGCACGGACAGCGGCACATTGAGGCGACGACGGGTGGACATGGCGGGACCCTCCTGTGGGGTGACGCCACGCTGATATCGGGCTGCCGAAGCCCGGGAGGGGTCACCGGGGGGTCAGTCCCTCGCCACGCCCTCGATCTTGCCCCTGAGCCGACCCAGCTCGATCACCGCGAGCAGGTACTCGGTGCGGGCTCGGGCTGCCTCGACCTTGGCGTTGCCCAGGTCGCGCATGGCCTCGAGCACGTCCTTCTGGATGGCGCGGCCTTCGCGTTGCTTGGCTTTCTCCGCAGCCACCGTGGCCTCGGCCAGGCGCAGGTTGACGTCTGCCAGCTCCACCTTGACCATGCCGTCTTCGACCGCCCGGATCTGGGTGAGCACAGCGCTGGCCACGCTGGCCTCGGCAGCCACCAGATCCTGCTCGGCGCTCGTCAGCGCAGCCTCGGCCGACAGCAGGACACCCCGGTCGTAGCGGTTGCCCAGGGGCACCACCAGATCGGCGCCCACGGTCCAGTAGCGCAGGTCGCCCGAGAACATCTCGGCGAAGGCCTCGCTGAAGACGGGATCGTAGCCGTTGACGCCGAAGCCACCCGTGAGCGCCAGCTCGGGCAGGCGCGAGTGCTTGGCCACCGCCAGGTCGGCCGCCTCGTCGTCCACCAGGCTGCGGTAGACCTGCAGCTCGGGGTTGCCCTGCAGCGCGGCCTCGACCACCGTCGGGTCGTCGAAGCTCACCGAGACCGGAGGCTCGGGCTCGCTGACGGGCACCAGGGACTCGGCCGGATCCGCCCCAATGAGCTGGGCCAGGGACTCGCTGGCCGCCTTGCGGGTGTGCTCGGCGTCGATCAGGGCGCTGCGGGACAGCACGATGGCGGCCTCCACCCGGGTGGACTCCACCGGGGCGAGCTGGCCCGCGTCCACCATGGCCCTCACCACCCGGCCCTCCTCCTCGGCGACCGCCAGGGACTCCTGGGAGATGGTCTCGAGGTCGCGGGTGTAGACCAGGTACCAGTAGGCCATGGCGGTATCCGCTACTGCCTGCAGGCGGGCGGCGTTCAGGCTGGCCTCGGCCGAAGTGACCCCTCTCTTCGCGTTCTGCACCTGGGCAAGGTTGTAGCTGGGCTTGATGCCCTGCAGCAGGCTCTGGCTGAAGCTGGCGCTGAGGGTGCTGTAGCGCTGGGGCTCCTCCATCTCGAAGGTCATACCGCTCTCGAGCAGCTCGTACAGGTAGGTGGAGCTGTCCACGGACCAATCGAGCCCCAGGCTGGTGCCCGACGGCAGGAACTGGGACAGGCTGGTGTTGAAGCCGTTGCCGTGGGTCTCGGACGCCACCTGACCGAACTGGCTGAAGCTCTCGGAGACGGAGGTCTGGTGATCGGCCCCCATGGTCAGGGACGGATCGAAGGTGCCCTGGGTGGTGAGCAGCCAGCCCTCGGCCGAGGCCACGTTGGCCTTGGCCTTGACGAGCGCGGGGTTGCGCTCGAGGGCCCCCTCGAGGGCCCGGCTGTAGGTCAGCTCGGCGGCGTGGGGCGCCGCGGCGATCAGCAGGATGGGAAACAGGAAGTTCATTTGGAGGTGGCCTCCCTCTGGGATGCCTGGCGGGGCCAGGCGAAGGCGAACCAGCGGCGGGCGCCCGCACGCATGTCGTCCAGCAGAGTGTACAGCAGGGGTACGAAGAACAGGGTGAGCACGGTGGCGGTGGCCAGGCCGCCCGCCACCACCCGCCCCAGGGGCGCGTAGGGGATGTCGATGAAGGTGGACCGCCCCAGCGCCATGGGCAGCAGCCCGAAGAAGGTGGTCATGGCGGTCATCAGGATTGGCCGCAGGCGTCGGGAGCCTGCCTGGATCAGGGCCTGGGTGCGCTCCACGCCCTGGTTGCGCAGCCGCGTGACCAGATCCACCAGCACGATGCCGTTGTTGACCACGACTCCGATGAGCACCACCAGCCCGATGCCGGCCATCAGATCCAGCGGGGTGCCGGTGAAGTAGAGGGTCCAGTACACGCCCAGCAGGGCCATGGGGATGGTGGTGATGACGCTCAGGGGCAGGATGAAGCTCTCGAAGAGCACCCCCATCAGCAAGAACACCAGCACCACGCTCAGCAGCAGCGCGAACTGCTGGGCGTCGTCGCTCTGCTGCTGCTCGAGGTACTGGCTGCCCTGCTCCCAGCCGTAGCCCCGGGGGAACTGGAACTCGTTGAGCGTGGACTCGATGACCCCGAAGGCCACGTCCCGCTCCACCCCCTCGGCCAGGTCGGCCTGGACCGTCAGCCCGGTGCGACGCTGGTCCCGATGGATGGTGCCCCAGCCCCGGGTGACCTCGGAGCTGGTGATGGCGCGGATGGGTACGGCGGTGCCGTCGGCAGCGTAGACCGGGAAGTCGAGCAGGGTCTCGAGATCGTCGCGATCGTCCTCGCGGAAGCGGGCCTTGACGTTGACGTCCCGCCCGCTGTCCCACAGCTCCGGCAGGTCGAAGCCCCGCATGGCGAAGGCCAGGGAGCCACCCACGGTGCTGGCGTCCAGGCCGTAGCGTGTCAGCGCGTCGCGATCGACGGCCAGCCGGATCTCCTGGGAGCCCTCGGTGTCGTCGCCGGTGTAGGCGGACAGGAAGGCAGGCTGGGCCTCGAGGCGGCGGGCGACCTCCTGCGAGAGCTTCTCGAGCACCTCGGTCTCCTCGCCGTACAGGCGCACCCCCAGGGTGCGGTTACCCATGGGATCGTCACCCCAGCCGATGCGCGCGCGCACCCCCGGCAGGTCCGGCAGCTTCTTGCGGACGTCCTTCAGGATCCCGTCGCGCTTCATGGCCTCCTTGGGCCAGTCTTCCTTGTCCTTCAAGGAGACCTGCATCCAGCCGGAGGTGCGACCCTCACGCAGCCGGGTGCGGGTGAACTCCACGCCCCAGTTCTCCCAGTTTTCCCGGACCATGCCCTCCATGGCGTCCACGGTGGCCAGGCGCTCGGCCTGACTCATCACCGCGGGGATCTCGTAGCGCACCACGAAGCGACCCACCTCGCCGTCGTTGTCCTCGCTGCAGCCCACCGCCTTCATGGGCACCTGCGTGGTGACCACGATGACCGCCAGCACGCCGAGCATGGAGTCGAAGCGGTGGGCCAGCACCCAAGCCAGAGCTCGCTGGTAGCGTCCGCTCAGCCACTGGATCCACCGTGGATCCTCCACGATGCGCTTGCGCTCGAGGAAGGTGGTGGTGAGCGGCGTGAAGACAAGGGCCACCAACAGGCTGGCTCCCAGGGCCCACACGATGGGCAGCCCCAGCGCCTTCATGAAGAACGAGAACATGGCGTCCTCGCTCATCAGGATGATGGGCAGGAAGACCACCATGGTGGTCATGGTGGACAGGGTGATGGCCAGGGCCACCTCGGCGGTGCCCGCCACCGCGGCAGACTTGTGGCCCAGGCCGTCCTGTCTGGATCTGAAGATGGTCTCCACCACCACGATGGCGTTGTCGACCACCATGCCCACGGCGATCATCATGCCAGCCATGGACAGCAGGTTGAGGTTGCCCCCCGTGAAGTAGAGCACCACCACGGTGAGCAGCAACGAGAACGGGATGCAGCCTGCGATCAGCAGGGTCATGCGCCACTCGCGCAGGAACAGGAACAGCACAATGAGCGCGAAGAAGCCCCCCTGCAGCGCGGTGTTGGTCAGGGTGTCGATGGACTTCTCGATCTGCTCCCCTTGATCGAACAAGGGGAAGAACTCGAAGCCCCGCAGATCGGGCTGGTTCTCCAGGTCTGCCAGGGTGGAGCGCACCGCCTGGCACATGGCCACGGCGTTTGCACCGCTCTCGGCGGTGACCCCCAGCACCGCCGCGTCCTGGCCGTTGATGAAGTGGATGGTGTCGTCGGGCTCGGCTCGGTAGCTGATGTCGGCGACGTCGGAGAGCTTCAACCCAGGCCGCACGGGGTAGTCCCGCATGGCGTCCAGGTCGTCGAAGCGCGCCAGGGAGCGCAGGTAGCGCAGGGATCCCCGGTCGGTGATGCGGCCGCCGCTCAGCTGGAAGTTGTCCCCTCGCAGCTTGCCGATGAGCTGGCCCAGGTCCACGCCGTAGGCCGCCATGGCCTCGCGGTCGAAGTCCACCCAGACCGACTTCTCGTCGACACCCCAGATCTCGACCTGGCCCACTCCCTCGATGCGCTCGAGGGGGCGCTGGATCTTCTGGACCACCATCGGGTAAGGGTCCTCGATCTCCTCGGGCACGGTGAAGCCAAGCCAGATCTTGGGCTCGTCCGCAGGGTTCCAGCGGAACACCCAGTAGCGGTCCACGTCGTCCGGCAGCTCCGCCATGGCCCGCTCCATGCGGTCCACGACCTGGTTGTAGGCGTCGGACATGTCGACGCTCTGGTGGAACTCCAGCTCCACCTGGCCGCCGTTGGTGGAAGCCCGCGACCAGAAGCCCTTGATCCCCCCCACCGTGGCGAGCTGCTCCTCCATCGGGTGGACGATGCGCTCTTCGGTCTCGAGGGGGGTGGTGTTCCGGTAGGGAACCCAGATCCAGATGTAGGGAGCGTTGAAGCCCGGAGGCATCATGTCCAGCGGGATGCGGCTGTAGGCGATAGTCCCCAGCACGCACAGGGCCACGAAGGCCATGATGACCGTTACGGGCCGCTTGACCGCGAACGCTGGCAGCCAGCGGTTCACGCTGGTTCCTCCAGCTCGTCCTTGGGCACCAGGGTGTCGCCTGCGGTGCCAGGTCGCGGGACCTCGCCGGTCTCGGGGTCTTCGGCGGCGATGCCCACGGTGTCCCGCCCCAGCCAGCGCTCGACACGGGAGACGACCTGGTCGTAGAGCACCGGGATCACCAGCAGGGTGAGCAGGGTGGAGGAGGTGAGGCCAGCGATGATGGTGATGGCCAGGGGGCGCTGGATCTCGGAGCCCTCACCGAAGCCCATGGCCAGGGGCAGCAGGCCCAGCACGGTGGTGGCTGTGGTGATCATGATGGGCCGCAGCCGGATGCGCCCGGCCACCCGGATGGCCTCGGCCCGGGACAGGCCGTCGATCCGTCTTCGTCGGTTGATGGCGTCCACCAGCACGATGGCGTTGTTGACCACCACGCCGGCCAGGACGATGAAGCCGATGAGCACCACCACGGAGATGGGGATCCCCAGGGGCATCAGGAAGAGCACCACGCCCACCACGGCCAGGGGCAAGGAACCCAGGATCACCAGCGGGTGGAGCAGGTGCTCGAAGGTGCCGGCCATGATGGCGTAGACCAGGAAGACCGACAGCAACAGGGCGAAGCGCAAGCTGCCCAGGGACTGCTGCATCTCCCGGCTCTGACCCGCCAGCTGGAAGCCGAAGCCATCGGGCCAGTCCACGCTGCCGAGGCTCCGAGAGATGCGATCGCTGGCGCCGGCCAGGTCGAAGCCCGCGAGGTTGGCGGTGACCACCGCCACCCGCTGCTGGTTGATGCGACGGATCTCCGAGGGCCCCTCGGCCTCCTCGAGGGTGGCCACCGCGTGCAGCGGGATGGGCGGCCGCAAGACCGGGTTGACGTTGAGCCGCCGCAGCTGCTCCACGGTGGCGCGGTCCTGCTCGTCCAGGCGGACCAGCATGTCGATGCGGTGCTCGCCCTGGGCCAGCTGCTGAGCGTCGGCGCCCTGAACCTTGCTGCGCACGGTCCGAGCCACGCTGGCCAGATCGAGGCCGTAGTGGGCCAGCAGGGTGCGATCGTAGCGGATGCGGATCTCGGGGAAGCCGCGCACCAGGCTGGAGCTGACGTCCTGGATGCCCGGCAGGCTGGCCACGCGGCGCTCCGCGATGGCCGACAGGCGACGCAGCTCGACCAGGTCCTGGCCGGTGATCACCACCTCGACGGGGGTCTGGAAGCTGAACAGGCTGGGCCGCTCCAGCAGCACCTCGGTGTCCGGCAGGGCGGTCAGGGCCTGCCGCACCCGATCCATGGCCACTCGCTCCCGCGAGGCCAGGTTGCCTCCCGGATTGATCTGCACCCGCAGGCGGGCGGTGTGCTCGCCCTCGTCGGGCTCGGAGTCGGCCCGGCGCTCGGTGCCGATGGTGGCGTGCACGCCCACGACGTCCGGCAGCTCGCGCGCCAGGGCCTCGGCCCGCTCCACCACCTTCTCGGTGCGCTCGAGGGGGGTGCCTACGGGCATGGACAGCTCGGCCGTGAAGCGACCCTGGTGGACCTCGGGGATCAGCTCGAGCCCCAGGGAGCCCATGGCCCCCAGGCTGACCAGCAGCAACATGGCCGCGACGCCCAACACGGTGCCCGGACGCTTCAAGGCGCCGTCGAGCCAGCCCGTGTAGCGCCCAGCGAAGCGGTCGTAGCGGTGTCCGAAGCGACCCGCGAGCCACAGGGCCACGCCTCCAACGCGGGGCAGCATCGCTCCGCCGATGACGGCGACCAGCCGCCCCCCGAACCCCGCCAGCACCATGAACACGGCGACGAAGAAGTCCAGCAGGAAGCGCAGCACCAGCCGCAGGATGAGGTAGGGGCGCAGCAGCTTGCGCCAGCCGCGGCCCTCGCGCCAAGCGGTACGGAACTCGCGGATGGACGGGAAGCCCAGCGCGGGGCTCAGGTCGTCCAGACCCATGGCGGTGTCGGGGCGCTTCAGCTCCCGGCCGGCCAGCATGGGTACCAGGAACAAGGCGACGAACAGCGAGGCGAGCAGGGAGAACACCACCGCCATGGCCAGATCGCCGAAGACCTCGCCGGCGACACCTTCGACGAAGGTGATGGGGAAGAACACCGCCACGGTGGTGAGGGTGGACGCGGTGACCGCCGCGGCCACCTCACCCACGCCGTACACGGCAGCGTCCTTGCGGGAAAAGCCCCGCTCCTCGAAGGTCCGTATGCTCTCGAGCACCACGACGGCGTTGTCCACCAGCATGCCCACGCCCAGCGCCAAGCCACCCAGGGACATCAGGTTCAGGGACACCCCGCCCAGGTACATGGGGGCGAAGGCCATGTCCACCGACGCCGGGATGGCGATGGCGATGATGGCGGTCATGCGGAAGTTGCGCAGGAACAGGAACAGGATGCCGATGGCCAGCACGCCACCCAGCACCACGGTGGACTTCAGGTTGTCGATGGAGGCCTGGATGAAGCCGGCCTGATCGTCCAGCACCTCGAGCACCACCCCCTCGGGTAGGGTGTCGATGATGCTGGGCGGCCCCAGGATCATGGCCTTGATGGCGGGGTCGATGTCCGGAGGCAGATCCGGGGGCGGGGGCTTGTCCAGGCCCAGCCGCTGCTTGACCGCGTCGGCCACCTGCACGATGTTGGCGTCGGCCTCGCGGTGGATCTCCAACTCCACGGCCTCGCGCCCGTCGAGATGGCTGACCACCTCCCGGTCCTTGTGGGCCTCGCGCACCGTGGCCACGTCCGCTACCCGCACCTTGCTGCCGTCGCTGCGCACCAGCTCGATGTTGCGGATCTCCTCCACTGACTCGAACTGGTTCAGCGTGCGGATCATGTACTCGGTGTCACCCTCGCGGATGCTGCCACCGGAGATGTTGACGTTCTGGGCGATCAGCGCGGCCTGGATCTGCTCCAGGGTGACCCCGCGTGCGGCCAGCCAGTCCTCGCGCAGCTCGATGAGCACCTGGCGCTCGAGGCCACCGCGCACCTTGGCCGCGGCCACGCCGTCCATGGCCTCGAGGATCGGCTTGATCTCCCGCTCGGCCAGCTCGCGCAGCTGGTAGAGGGTGGCGGGCTGGTAGTCGGGCAGGGGTTCCTCTTCGGGGGCCTCGGCCTCGTCTTCGGCTGGTTCCTCGTCGTCTTCGTCGTCCTCGTCGTCGGCCGAGCCCTTGTCGCCCCCGCCCAGCAGCTTCACCAGCGGGCTGTTCATCTGCTTCTCGCGGGCCTTGGCCATCTTCTCGGCCAGCTCGGCTTCGCGGGCGCGCTCCTCGAGCTTCCGCGCGGTCCAGGCGTCCACGCTCTCGGTGGAGATGGACAGGCGCAGGATGGGCTCGAGGTTGGGGTCGTAGCGCAGGATCAGGGGGCGCTCGGCTTCGTCGGGCAGCCAGGTGGTCTGCAAGCGCTCGCGCACGTCCTGGGCGGCCTGATCGATGTCGGTGCCCCAGCCGAAGTCCAGGATCACATCCGACAGCTCAGCCCGGGAGCGGCTCTCGAGCTCCACCAGACCCTGCACCGTGGCGAGGGCTTCTTCGACAGGACGGCTGATCTGCTCCTCGACCTCCTCGGGAGCGGCGCCGGGCACCTCGGTGCGCACCGTGACCGAGGGGTAGGCGATGTCGGGCATCAGGTTGATGGCCAGGCGTTCGTAGGAGACGTAGCCGAACACCCCGGTGCCCAGGAACACCATGAGCACCCCCACGGGGTGCATGACCATGCTCCGGAAGAGCAGGTAGCGTCGCGCGGTGGCTTCCCGGCTTTGCATGGGCCGCCCCGCGCCTACTCGCCCTGGCCTTCGTCGTCGCCTTCGGCGCCTTCCTCGGCCTTCTCCTTCTCCTCCGCTTCCTTCTCCGCCTTTCGCTGCTCCATGATCTCGGCCATGGTCGGGTCCTCCGGCAGGCGGACCCGGGCCTCGTCCCGCAGGGCCTCGTGGCCCAGGGTGACCACCAGGTCTCCGGAGTCCAGCCCGCCGAGCACCTCGACGGTCTCCACCTCGACAAAGCCCAGCTCGAGGTCCACCCGCTCCACCTGGCGCTTGGGGCCGGGTAGCTCCTCTTCCTCTTCGTCGCCGCCCATGCCCTGGGCCTGGGCCATCTTCTCCTGGATCTCGGCTATCTTGGCCTTGATCTTGTCGACCAGGCCGGGCTCACCCTCCTCTTCCTCTTCGCCCTCCTCGGGCTCATCCTCCTCTTCCTCCTCGCTCTCTTCTTCGGGGGCCTCGACGACGCGGAAGACATAGGGCTCGCCGCGGTCGTAGAGCACGGCCCGGCGAGGCAGGACCAGGGTGCCGTCGTGGTGGTCGATCTGGATGCGCACCGACACGAACTGGCCCGGACGCAGCGCGCGCTGTTCGCCCACCGGCGCCACGGTGACCCGGAACGTGCCGGTCTGGGAGTCCACCACGGGGGAGAGGCGCAGCACCTCTCCAGGCACCACCAGCTCGCTGTCGTAGACGGGCACCAGCTGGGCCGGCTGGCCCACGCGGATGTGGGTGAGATCCCGCTCCGGCAGCTGGGCCACCACCCGCAGCTGGTCGAGGTCCACCACCTGGAAGGCGGGGGTGGCGGCGCTGGCCACCTGGCCGTACTTCACGTAGCGGGCGGCGATGTGGCCGTCGATGGGGCTGACCAGCCGGGCGTGGGCCCCCATGCGCTGGGCTTCGTCGTAGGTGGTGCGGGCGGTGGTGAGGGCGTGGAGGGCGTCGAGCAGCTCACGCTCGCTGACCGCGTTGGCTTCGCGCAGGCGCTGGAACTCGCCGTAGGTCTGCTCGGCGCGCTCGAGCTCCGCCTGGGCGCGCTCCATGGTGGCCTCGAGGTTGGGGTTCTCGATGACCGCCAGCACCTGGCCCTTGTGGACCGCGTCGCCTTCTTCCACCCGCACCGCCGTGACCGTGCCGCTGGTCTCGGGCAGCAGGTCCACCGCCGCCTCGCTCTCCACCACCGCGGAGCTGACCACGTACTGGCCCACCGCGCCGGTGGCGACCTCGACCGCCTCGATGAGGGTGCGGGGATCCGGGGGCGGGGCCTCGTCTTCACAGTCGGGGCCGCCGTGGCCACCGTGGACGCCGTGGCCGTTGCCACCTCCACAGGCTGCGAGGAGCAACGAGAAGGCCACCAGCAGGAGGAGCGATCTGCGCATGGATCACCAGCGGGATGGGGAGCATCCGGCCCGTATCACGGGAGCTCGAAGCTTCGGACAGGGACGGCGCGGCAGGGGGGAGCGAGGCTGGGCGGACGGGGGCTCATTTCGCTTTGCGAAATGACCTCTACATACGCAGTGCCCGGCGAGAGTATTCCTGTTGACTTCGTCGGGTTGATCCGTGTCAGGATCAGCCCTCTCGCCCCGGCTCTCCCGAGAAGTGGTCGGCCGCCAGCTTCCAGCCTCCGGCTCCGCGAACCAGCACCATCATGTCGCGTCCCACCAATTCTCGCGGCCCATCGCCGAAGTCGCACTGCGCCCGGTAGCCGTAGCAGACCACCGAAACGTCCCCCCAGATCCGGACGAGGGGATCGACCTCCACCCAGGAGAGCATCCGCGCCGCATCCACGAAGCGCTCCCAGGCGCGCAGGCAGGCCTCGCGGCCCTCGAGCCGACCGGGATCGGTGGGGGTGATGGCGACCGCGTCGTCGTCGAACCAGGCTCCCAGTTCGTGGATCCGCCCCTGGGTCCAGGTGGCGTTCAGCGCCTTCACAGTGTCCCAGACCTCTCGCTCGGCGGGCTCCATGGTGACCTCCTCGTGGCACCAGGACTAATCCGTCCACAGCCAGAACAGCGCGCCCTGCCGGCCCTTCTCGGATCGCGGGACGTGGAAGGCGTCACCGCGGGGGATCTCCCCGAGGTCCAAGCCGTCGGTGTTGGCGTCGCCCCGGAAGTTCACCACCTCGCGATCGCCCAGCAGCTCGAGGGCGGCAGCACGGGCCTCGGCGTCGTCGATGCGGGCGATGGCGTCGGGGATGAGCAGGGCGCCGCGCACAGGAGCCCAGTCCCCTTGCTGCCACCAGTCCTGGTCGCGCACTTCGTCGAGCATCGCGTGCACGTGGTGCAGCTCGAGCTCGAGGGGGGCGCCGTCGACGGTGAGGGGTTCTCCGTCGTGAAGGAGGCGCACGGTGGATGGGGAGCAGAACAGGTTGTAGTCCTGCAGCTCGAGAGCCAGCTCCACACCGCTGTCCTGGCGGCCGATGGCGCCCGTCAGGGTGATGGAACGGGGCGTGGGCGCGAGTTCGGTCGGGGCGCGTACATCGAGGAATGCACCACGGAGGGATTGCCCCGTCTCCACGAAGCTCCAGCTGTCCGCGTCGATGCGCTTCTCGAACAGTCCCCGTGAGCCGTCCAGGGTTCCCTCCACCCGTAGCACCCGGGCGTCGTTGCCTTCGCCGTCCTGGAAGATGGTGATGCGATCGGTGATGCGACCTTCCTCGATGGCGGGCTGCAGCAACCAAGGTTCCGCCGGCAGCCCTCGCACCGAGCGGGAGACGTCGTCCTCGAGGTAGCTGTAGGTCAGCGTGTCGTTCTCGCCAGCCGTGTCGAAGTCCCACAGGCGGGTGTACAGGTCGCCGTCCTCGGTGAGCACGAAGAGGGTGGAGGCCGAGGCGCTGAGGGAGAGGATCCGCGAGGCACCGCGCTGAGGGGCGCAGACCTGGCGGCTCCAGTCCTCCGGCAGCCACCAGTCGTTGAAGTGGATGCGCGTACCGTCGGGGCTGGCGCGGTAGACGTGCGCCACCCCGAGCCCCACGCTGTGGTCCTGTCCGAAGACATCGGTGTAGTGGTCCACGTCGAAGGGGTGGCTGTCACTGACCGACCAGCCGCGCTCCACGGGCTCGTCGAGGGTCAGGCCATCGCCGCGACCGGCAGGCCAGCCCCAGCGGTCCTTCCACTGGAACCAGCCGTTCAGGCCGGAGCGCAGGTCGGAGCCTCGGTAGAGAGCGCCATCCGAGGACAGGGCGTGCAGCCAGCAGCCGTCGGCGGAGATGCTCGCGATGGCCTCGGGCTCACCGTGGCGCACCAGCCCGCCGCCCTCGGGCAAGCCGCTGTTGCCCAGCAGTTCCCAGTCGCCGGGCTCGCGCTCCCCGGTCTCGAGGTTGGGCTTCACCCAGATGCGCCCGTCCCGCAGCGCCACGTACCAGTCGCGGTTGAACGACTCGGTGGCATCGCGAAACCAGACCCGCTCGGGCAGGTCGTCGGGGGCGGGGATGTCCAGCGCACCCCCGCAGGAGGCGAGGGCGAGGAGCAGCAGGGGGGCGCGGCGCATGGGCTCCTTCGGTCCGTGCAGGGTGGGACACCGGGTATCACCGGAGGTGTCACCCGGGTGTGAGGCAGCGCTCGGAAGTGCCCACCCTGCGCGGCAGGGTACCGAGTTCCAAGCGCTCTGGACCGAAATAGCGCTCGGAAGTACCCACCCTGGTCGGCAGGGTGCCGAGTTCCGAGCGCTCTGGACCGAAATAGCGCTCGGAAGTACCCACCCTGGTCGGCAGGGTACCGAGTTCCGAGCGCCATGAACGGGAACGGTGTGTTCGGGCTGCGAGCCCGGGCCGAGCCGGCCTGGTTACAGCCCGCCCCCGCCCCAGGAGCCCCACCATGAGCGACGGCAGCGGCGCCATGTTCGACGCCATCGCGGATCGCTACGATCTGCTCAACCGCGTGCTCTCCCTGGGCTTGGACCGCGGGTGGCGGCGAGCGTTGGTGCGAGCGCTTGCGGTCACGGACGGCGACGAGGTGCTGGACCTCGCCACGGGCACCGGGGACGTCGCGCTGGCCGTCGCGCGTTCGGTGCCCGGCGTGCGGGTGGTAGGTGTGGACCCCAGCCCCGGAATGCTGGGGGTAGGTGCGCTTGTCAACCCCCTACCGTCGAAGAACTCCGGACACCCCCTCAGGAGGGG
>CAZHIK010000104.1:0-14354 GCA_964532635.1 uncultured Enterobacterales bacterium | reverse complement strand
GATGACGGAGATGCCGTCGTTGGTGTTGCGCATGGCGACGCGGCCCGAGGAGGACTGGGCGTCCAGGCTCTCGGCCACACCGAGGCCGGCGGCGTCATCGGCCGCCTTGGCGATGCGCAGACCACTGGAGATGCGCTGGTAGCTACCGCTCAGCGCGCGCTGGGTCTGGTTCAGGTTGTTGATCGCGTTCAGGGACGCGGTGTTGGTGTTCACGGTGAGGGCCATACTGCGTCCTCCTTCTCGTTCCTGTGGGGGTGAAGTGCCGGAGCTGACTTCGCTCGCTCATGCTCCATGCCCCGGACTCTTCGGCGAACAGGGCGAATTCCGTTAACCCCGAGCCGTAAAACGCCAAAAAAGGGCCTTCACCGCCCTTTTTCCGCCACCCCCAAACTGTCTGTATTGTCGAAAACTATATTAATTATAGCTCGGTCCTGCTCACGGTGTCTCGGGTACCCAGGGCAGGATGGCTTCCATCAGCAGATCCGGGTTGGCGGGCTTGCGCAGGCAGGCGTGGACCCCGAGTGTGAGCAGCTCACTCTCCATCGCGTCGTCGAGGTGACCGGACAACACCACCACCGCGGTGCCACGCAGCCGAGGCTGCTGACGCATGCGCACACAGACCTCCACACCGTCGGCGCCGGGCATCCTCAGATCGAGCACCATCACGTGGGGCAGGAGCTCGAGGGCAGCAAGACCGGCGCTGAAGCCGTCGTGAACCTCGTGGACCTCGGCCTCGGGCAAGCGCCGCCGGAGGATGCGCCGCAGGCCACGGGTGACCGAGGGCTCGTCGTCGACCAGGAGGATGCGGGGCGGACCCGGATCGATATCCAGCGGCACGGGGATGCCGTGGGCACGCATGAAGGAGACCAGGTCTCGCACTCCGATGCGCCGCCAGCCACCGCCGGTGATGGTGTGAGGGATCTGGCCTTCGTGCAGCCAGCGCAGGAGCGTGGAGCGCGAGACGCCACACAGCTCTGCCGCCTGCTGGGGGCTGAGTCGTTCTATCTTGCTCATGGTAGGGCCTTCCCGCTTCACACCGGCAACTGTCCATTATCATAATTCTCCTCGCGCATACAAGGACTTTGGAGAAAAAAAGCCGCCAACTCGTGCCCATCGCAAGGAGGGACACGCATTAGGATTCGACAGCACGGCCATCCATGAAGACCGAGTCCCTCCACCGCTGGCTTCCGCTCGCGCTGACCCTGCTCGCCGCAGGGGCGGCCTGGGGCCTCCAGGCCTGGTGGGTGGGCATGGATCAGGGTCCGCCCGACTCCGACGAGTGGCACCACCTGGTCAAGGCCTACGGCTACTGGCTGGGCTGGCATCGCTCCGGGCTGGAGGGCCTGGCGCACGCCATGCGCCTGACCCAGACCACCTTCCCCCCCCTCGCCCACCTGGGCACCCTGCCCTGGTTCGACTGGGCTGGCGGTTTCTCCACAGACCTGGCGGTGCTGTCCCTGGGGCCCTGGCTGGCCCTGCTCACCATCGCCTGCTACGGCCTCGGGCGCCGCATCGGCGGCCCCTGGATAGGCCTGGTCACCGGAGTCATGGGCGCCTCCACCCCCATGATCGTCTGCCTGTCCCGCAAGTTCTTGCTGGACCTGCCCCTGGCCGCCACGGTGGCGGCCAGCCTCTGGGCGCTGCTGGCCTCTCGGCAGCTCTCGCGGCCCCTGCTGGCTTGGCTGGCGGGGCTGGCCTTCGGGCTGGCGCTGTTGGCCAAGTTCATCGCGGGTGTCTACCTGCTGGGCGCCTTCGCCTGGCTGATGCTGCCCGCCGCGTGGGCCACGCTGCGCGCCTGGCCTCGGCGAGGGACCCTGGTGCTGGTGGTGCTGCTGGGCCTGGCGGGGCTGGCCATCGGGCTGGAGCACACCCAGCTCAGCGCGTGGATCAGCGAGTTCCCCGAAGCCGATCCCCCCTTCCTCTCCTGGTTCACCCGCGCCACGGTGCCCCTCAGCCTGGGCTGGTGGTGGCACGGAGTCGGCCTGGCCTCCATCGGCCTGGCGGTGGCGGCCCACCGCCAGGAGCACGCGGGCCTGCGGGCCCTGCTGGCAGGCTGCGCGGCTCTGCTCGTAGCCACCTGGCTGGCGGGCTGCTGGTACCTGCCCCACCTGCCCCGGGTCATCAAGGGCGTGGCGGGCTTCACCGCCGAGGGCGGCGCAGGCGAGGGCGATCCCACCCCGGGCACCGTCGCAGGCTGGACCTACTATCTGTGGGTGCTGGGCCACTCCCTGCCCCGTAGCTGGTACCACCTGCTGGCCGTCGGCGTCGGTGCCAGCCTGCTGCACCCAGAGCTGCGGCGTCGGGCAGGCCCCCTGGTGGGCGGACTGCTCTTCGCCTACCTGCTCATCAGCCTGTCGACCAACAAGGAGTCCCGCTACACCCTGGCCTTGCTGCCCACGGTGGTGGCCCTGGCCGCCGGCTGGACCCGCCTGCTGCCCCGCTGGGCCCGGGCGACAGTGCTATCGCTACTCGGCGCCAGCGCGGTGCTGCTGAGCGTGGGCTGGGTCCTGGTGGCCACCGGTCGCTGGTCTCCTCCGCCCCAGCAGATCTGGCACGACGACCGCATCGCCTCCTCCGCCATCCACACCCCCATGGACCACCCCTTCCCGGGCCACGCGAGCCTGCGCGCCCTGCTGCTCCCACCCCCATTCTACGTGGTCACGCCTCTGCCCCGCGCCATGCCCTACAGTGACAGCGAGCTGCCCTTCCACAACTTCGGGCCGTGATCAGGGGGGGAACAGCTCGACCTTCTCTGGCTCCCCCATCCCCACCACCATGTCGCGGTGACGGGCCAGTGCACGGACGGCCCGGTCCTGAGGACACAGGGCCCAGTCCGCCTGGTCGCTGACCAGATCCTCGGGACGCTCGGGGCACAGCTCGATCACAGCGCCGTTGCCCGCGGCGGCGCGGTTGGGGGGCAGCGATTCGGGGAGTTCACCGTGCTCGCGGTAGTGGGCGGTCAGCCAGCCGGCACCGTATCGCTGCTCGTAGCCCAGGCGGTCGTTCAGCCGTGCCTGGCCTTCCCGCGTGCGACCGTCGGAAGGGAACCACTCGGGCACGAAGTCCACCACCACCCAGGCCAGCAGGGCCAGGATGCCCAGGGCCAGGAAGATCCAGCGGCTCTTCGAGGGTTCCGACACGGGGGCCTTCCAAGGGATTCGGGCTACCTGTAGCCTGGTCCCACGCCCATGCGCCGCCTCCTCGCCCGTCTCCTGCTCGCTCTGCTGGCCTGCCTGCTGGCCCTGCTGGCGGTGGAGATCGCCGTGCGCGTCGCGCGCCTGGACGGCCGCATGATGATCCGGGTGCTGTACTTCCAGGGCGGACGCCTGCCTCTGCACGAGCAGGTGGACGACCCGGACCTGCTCTACCGCCTGGTTCCCGGGGGCCAGGACGGCATGGTGCCCCGCGAGGGCGCCCCCTGCCCCATCCACGTCAACGCGGCTGGGGCCCGCGGCCCAGAACGTCCCGCCGTCAAGCCCGAAGGCACCACCCGCGTCCTGTTCTTCGGGGCCTCCACCATCTTCGGGGTGGGGGTCTGTGACGACGACACCCTGCCGGCGGCCCTCGGCCGGGCGCTGGATGAGCTGCGGCCCGGCCCCCACGAAGTCTGGAACTTCGGCACCAGCGCCTACACCAGCTCCCAGGTCGTGCACAGGGCGCGGCTGGAGCTCGAGCGCGTGGCGGACCCGGACTTGCTGGTGCTCCTGCCCACCAACGTGGGCCGGCGCCCATTCCTGGATGGGCCAGAGGACCAGAAGCTTGACTACTACCGCCACTTTCGCGCTGATCCCAGCCTGTGGCTGGAGAACTTCTATCGCGAGGAGCCCTGGCCAGGCCTGTCCCTGCGGAGCACCAACCGCCTCCACTGGGGCTGGCTACGGGCCTCGGCCCTGTACCGCTACGCGATGATCCGCGGGATCCCGTCGGACCGCACCAACATGGGCTGGAATCCGTACGTGGCGACCCGAGCCGCCGAGGAGGGCGAGGCTCTGGCTGCAGAGGCCGAGGCACAGGGTGTGGCCGTGGTCTACGTGCTCTACCCTCAGCCCGACTCCACCCGCTCCGGCTTCCAGGAGCAGACCTACCCCTTCGGCGAGCCCTGGATCAGCCTGGACCGCCCTGGGCTGGACAGCCAGGACCTGGACCTGCACCCCCCTGTCGACAGGCTCGCCGCCCACGCCCAGCACCTCGCGGGGCTGCTGGTGGACGGCGGCTACCTGGAGTGACCATGGCGGTCAGTTCATGTAGGCCGTGATGTCCTCGGTCGAGATGGTGCTGTGGTCGCGGAAGGCGACCTCCATGCCAGGCAGGAACAGCGTGTAGCTGGGCACCGCCTGGTTCTCCTCGAAGCGACTCGCGATCTCGCCCAGGGGGTCGATGATCACCGGGTGGCTCAGGCCGTATTCGTCGGCCCACAGCGCCGTGTCGCTGAGGTTCATGGTCTCGAACAGGGTGATGATGATGAAGTCTTGGCTCTGCAGGCTCTGGTAGATCCCTTCCAGGGATGTTGCGTCATGCGCGCAGCCGCTTCAACCAAAGGCGCTGGCCACCACCAGCACCGTGTGGTTGCAGAAGTCGTAGAGGCTCAACAGGTCCGAGTGCTGGTTGTAGGCCTCGAAGTCGAAGGCGATCTCCCCCACCTCGTCGCCGGTGCCCACGATGCTGTCGCGGCAGTCGAAGTCGATGTCCCAGCCGCCCTCGTAGGGCTTGTCCCAGACGTCGTTGGGGTCGGTGCCGTACTCGGCCTCGTAGCCGTCGTCGTAGCCATCACCGTCGCTGTCGGCGTTGGTGGGGTCGGTGCCCAGCTCCTCCTCTTCGGCGTCGGTCAGGCCGTCACCATCGACATCGTTGTTGGCCTCGGGGCCGGTGTCGTCGCCTTCCTTGTCACCGCAGCCCACCGCGAGCAAGAGCCCAGCGAGCAAGAGTACACGTGGTGCCATGAACCACCTCCTGATTCGCCACCAGTGTAGCAGGCGAGCGCCAGCCTTCGGGCCAGCAGATCGTCAACGAAGCCTCGAGCACCCGCTCAGTCGTCGCGCTTCTCGGACAGTGCCCGCTGGATGCCCCCATCCGAGACGAAGGCCTCGAAGGCCGCCAGATCCGGGAAGATGTGGTCGCTGTAGGCCCGGATCACCCAGTTGGGGGCCATGGGGGTGATGGTGAGCACCAGCCGCCCGGCCTCGTAGGCCAGCAGCATCTCGTTGGCGGTGCCCATGCTCGCTTCCGGCAGCCAGCAGATGACCACCTCGGAGTCGGCGCAAGCCTGGTTGCCCTCGAGCAGGGTGGCCCGGATGCGCGGCAGGTCGTAGTCGATGCCGCCGGGGTGCTTGGCGAAGTGATCGTAGACCAGCGCCTCGGGAAGGTGCTCGGCCAGCAGGGCGGTCACCGGGCCGCGCCAGCCCTGGGTGTGGATGGTGGGATCGGCCAAGGATCCCTGGATGATGCCAGCGAGGAAGACCTGCATCAGTGGTGATCTGCTGGCCCGTCGGCACGGGGCTCGTTCTTGGACTGGTCCCAGTAGGGCGAGATGCGCCGCAGGCGCTCGATGATGCCCGGCAGCTGCTCGGCCACGTAGTCCACGTCGGCCTGGGTGTTGTAGCGGGACAGGCTGATGCGGATGGAGCCGTGGGCGGCGGTGAAGGGGATCTTCATGGCCATCAGCACGTGGGATGGCTCGAGGGAGCCGGAGGTGCAGGCCGAGCCCGACGAGGCACAGATGCCCAGACGATCCAGCTCGAAGAGGATCGACTCGCCCTCGACGAAGTGGAAGGCCACGTTCAGGGTGTTGGGCAGCCGGGGGGCGTCGGCGCCGTTGACGTGCACGTAGGGGATGGCCGCGAGCAGCCTGCGCTCGAGATCGTCCCGCAAGGCCTCGACCCGGGCTTCGTCGTCGTAGGCCGCCACGGCCAGCTCGCAGGCCTTGCCCAGGGCCACGATGCCCGCGACGTTCTCCGTACCCGCGCGCAGGCCGCGCTCCTGGTGCCCGCCGATCATGTAGGGCGCCACGCGGGAGCCCCGGCGCTGGAACAGCACGCCCACGCCCTTGGGAGCATGCAGCTTGTGGCCGGAGAAGGTCAGCAGATCGACGTGCTGGTACTCGCCGCACAGATCCAGGGGCAGCTTGCCCGCGGTCTGGGTGGCGTCGGAGTGGAACAGGATGCCGGGGTCGGTCTCCTTGGCGATGCGCGCCAGGTCGGCCAGGGGGAAGACCACCCCTGTCTCGTTGTTGGCGTGCATGATGGAGGCGATCAGGGTCTGGCCGGGGCGCAGGGCGCGCACGTAGTCAGCCACGTCGATGCGGCCGTGGCCGTCCACGGGGAGGAAGTCCACCTCGAAGCCTTCGCGGGCCATGGCCTTGCAGACCTCGAGCACCGCCGGGTGCTCCACCGCCGAGGTGATGATGTGCTTGCGGCCGGGGTTGGCGCGGGCCGCACCACGGAGCGCAGCGTTGTTGGACTCGGTGCCGCAGGAGGTGAAGATCAGCTCGCTATCGAGCACCCCCCCCAGCATCGAGGCGATGGCCGCCCGGGCCGCGCCCATGGCGTCCGACGGGCCGCGGGAGGCCTCGTACATGGAGCTGGGATTGTGGTAGGCGGTGGTGAGGTAGGGCAGCATGGCCTCCACCACCTCGGGGGCCACCGCGGTGGTGGCGTTGTTGTCCACGTAGACGGACTTCATGGGGGACTCCAGGGACTCAGACCGCGATGACCCGCGCCCGCTCGTCCACCTGCTCCTTCAAGGAGCGCTCGACCAGCAGCTTGAGGGTCTGGGAGGCGCCGACGCAGGTGGAGCAGGCACCGGCGAGGCGCACGTAGACGGTGTGCTCCTTGATGTCGATGATCTCGAGGTCGCCACCGTCGCTCTGCAGCATCGGGCGCACGTAGCTGTCGAGCACTTGCTCGACCTTCTTCATGAACTGGAAGGGGGACAGCTCGACCGGGGCCGCGGGCTCGGCGGGCTTGCCGGGCTCGAAGACCGGGACGGGCTCGGCTCCACCCGCCCCCCACACCTGATCCAGCAGGTCCTGCAGGCCACCGGGCTGGTGGTGGCAGGTCATGCAGGCGCCGCCGGCCTTGGTGGCGGCTGTGAGATCGGCGATGGTCTTGATCCCCAGCTCCTTGATCTTGCGGAGCAGGTAGGGCTCGGTCAGCCCGAAGCACTTGCAGACCAGCCGGCCTTCCTCGGTCTCGTCGGGCAGGATGTCGACGCCCAGGGCATCCAGGTCCACGCCCCGGTGCTGGGCCCAGTTGAAGACCGCCGCGGCGAGGGCCTCGGCGCCCATGACCGAGCAGTGGATCTTCTGGTCGGGGAGCCCCTCGAGGAAGTCGACGATGTCGTCGTTGGTGATCTCGAGGGCCTCGAGGGGGGTGACCCCGCGCTCCTCGATGATCAGGCACAGGGCCTCGGAGGCGGCGATGGCCGAGGTGCAGCCGAAGGTGAGGTACTTGGCCTGGGTGATCACGTCCTGCAGCGGATCGCTATCGTGCTTGCGCACCCGGAAGGTGAAGCGCAGGGCGTCGCCACAAGCGATGGAGCCGTGCTCGCCGAGGCCGTCGGGATCCTCGACCTCGCCGAGGTGGGAGCTTGGCTTGCCCTGGACGGCGTCCATGAACAGCTGCTTGGTCTTTTCGCTGTAGTTCCAGGCCATGGGGACCTCCTGCTCGCGTATCCGCGGGAGGGCAACCTAGCCCCGGCGGGGCCCGAGGCAAGCGGAGCGGCTTCCCGGCGGACTTGAAGGGGCTGGAGTATGATCCGATGAGCGGAACGGAGGCGTCCAGGCTCCATGTCCCGAGTCACCATCGCTGGAATGTTCGCGGTCACCGGACCGGTCACCTTCGCTGCGCGCCAGAGCGCCAGCGTTGGCACCTCCGCGAGCAGCACGAGCAGCCAGAGCCGTAGCCACTACGCCGATCTCGCCACCATCCACCGCCGGGTGTCGGAGCTGGGTCGGGCGCTCGAGGACGCGAACTCGATCTTCGAGTCCCTGAGAATGGGGGGCCAAGTCTCCGCGAGCGGCGGCGAGGCGATCTCGTCCACCGCGCTGGGCATCGATCCGTCCGCGCGCGCCTCCACCCTGGACAGTACCGAAGAGGTCAACACCGTCCCCACCTCCTACACGCCCTTCGGCCCCTCCTGGACAGGGGCCAGCTCCTCGCTGGTGACCATCGGGGGCGAGTACGACGGCAGCAGCGGCGACGACACCCTCCGCTTCCGGGTCACCAGCCGCACCCGCACCATCGGGGGTGGTCGGAGCATGAACGTCCGCGTCTACGACAGCGGCGGCACCAGCAGGCTCGAAGACATCTCCATCCCGGGCAGCGACCCACCCGACAGCACCTACACCCTGAGCAACGGCCTCGAGGTCAGCTTCGGAGCCGGCAACCTTCGCCGCAACGACGAGTTCTACCTGGACGTCTACACCACCATCGACTCGGAGGTGGACCCCGACCTGGCCTTCAACGGCACGCGCAACGACAACCCTGCCCTCGAGCCCGGCCTGCCCGTCACGGCGGGCTCCTTCTACGTCAACGGAGAGGAGATCACCGTGGCGGCGGACGACACCGTCAACACGGTCCTGGACAACATCAACGCCTCCGCCGCCGGCGTCACCGCCATCTACGATCCCAGCACAGAGCTGGTGAGCTTCGAGCACGACACCCCGGGCGAGAACGACATCGTCCTCAGCGGTGACACCTCGGGCTTCCTGGACAGCATGAAGCTCACCGGAGCCACGGTGGTGCTGGGCTCCGAGACCGGCGAGCAGGACGTGGTGATGCAGGACGTGGCCGCCCTGAGCGGCACCGCGGCCGGTAGCCTCACCATCAACGACGTCGACATCGCCATCGATCCCAGCACCGACTCGCTGAACGATGTCCTGGGCGCCATCAACGCCTCGGATGCGGGGGTCACCGCCAGCTTCGACGACAGCACCCTGAAGGTGACCCTGGCCGCCGAAGGCTCTGGCGGTTCGGTGACCCTGGTGGACGGTGGCACCAACTTCTCCACCGCCGTCGCAATCGACGAAGGCACCTACGAGGGCAGCAGCAGCACCCAGCGTTTGTCCAAGATCATGGCCCGCAAGGCTCAGCGCGCCATGGCCAACGTGGCCGAGGCCTTCGAGCGCTTGCAGGCCACCGAGGTCAGCGACAGCCGGGCCCAGAACGTGCTGGACGCCACGATCAGCAGCATCGAGAGCGCCATGACCAGCGCCTTGGGCGACAGCGAGGACACCCTGTCGGACGCCGGGCTGGGCTTCGACCTGGACGCCAGCGACATCGACGACCTGGTGGACATGAACGGCACCCTCTTCGAGCGCGCCTTGAGGTCCAGCGACGGCGCCAATCTCAGGAGCGCCATGGTGGGCTCGATGACCGACGACGAAGATGGCCTGCTGGGCCTGATGAACGCGGCCGTGGAACAAGCGGAGTCCGCCCTGCACCGCAGCACGGGCAGTGTGGCGCTGTACCTGTCGACCTACGCCTGACGCCTAGAGGACCCCCGCCAGCCCGTAGCAGAAACGATCGGCCACCCGCAGGCTGTCCTGGGGTACGTGGTAGGTGGCGCGCACGCAGGCACCGTCGCGCTTGACCTCGTTGCGGCCGCCCTGCTCCACCACGAACACCGCGCTGTCGGGGCCGGCCTGGGCGCAGTCCACCACCGGAAGCTGCTCAGGGCGGTCGTTGGCCTTGGAGAACGCCATCTGCACACGGGGCCCACCGAACAGGCCCAGGTCTTCCACGAAGCGCCCGATCTCCGCGCCGGCGGTGAAGGTGTAGTGGTGGGCGTCGGGATCGATGCTCACGTACAGCGTGGCAGGGCGGAAGGAGGCGTCGCCCAGCCAAGCCAGCAGCTCCGGTGAGACCACGACATCGGTGGTCTCGTCGGGCAGATAGTAGAAGGGCAACGTGGCGCGCTGATCCCCGATCTCCAGCTCGGTGATCCAGAGCTGGTTGGAGCCCTGGCGCACAGGCCGAAAGCTGTGGCCCCGCTGCTGCACCTCCTGCTCACCGCAGGCGCACAGCGCCAGCACCACGAGGGTAGACAACGGGCGGCCCACAGCCGATCCCTTAGTTCGGAGCCAGCTCGAGGCTGGCGCTGTTCAGGCTCGCTCCACCGTAGTCGAGGGGCAGCCAGGACTCGAACTCCAGCACGGCTCCCGCGGGGACCTCGTGGAGCGACATGAGCTTGAGGCGTCCGCGCTCGAGGCAGGAAGAGTAGCCGCAGGAGCGGGTGACGTCGTCGCGCTCACCCTTGCTGTAGACCTTGTCGATGGCCACGCCCTGAGGCCGCAGGTAGACCGAGCCGGTGTACTTGCCGCCACCGTTGACCAGGAACGCCAGGTGGCCCTGGAGCTGGTAGGAGATCACCCCCTCGTCCTCGGGGGAGTTGCGGGACACATCACCGTTGACCGAGTAGCGCAACCACAAGGCGGTGTTCTTGCTGGAGGGCATCACGGTGCTCCACGCGAGCCGGCCCTCGTCGTTGTAGGCCCGCGAGTCGACCACACGATCGGAGCAGGCGGTGCCCGCGAGCAGCGAGAAAGCCAGGAGAGAGCCGGTACGCATCAGAGCCATGGGTGACCTCGAGCACATCGATGATAGCCCGTCCGGCGCGCAGATGGAATGCACGACCCGAGGAGCGCGATAGGCTGATGCCGGAGGTAGCCATGCCCCACGCAGGCCTGTTGAAGCCATCGGCCGCCCTGGTGGCCATGATCGACATCCAGCAGAACCACTTCCACACCGTGGTCGACGGCACCGCCACCTTGGAGCGCACCGTGCGCTTCCTGGAGGCCGCGCGGCTGCTGGACGTGCCCGTGCTGTGGACCGAACACTACCCCAAGGCCTTCGGCCCCACACTCCCGGTGGTGGCCCATGCCCTGCACGGCCTCGAGCCCATCGCCAAGACCAGCTTCGGCTGCTTCGGCGAGCCCCGCTTCGGGCGGGCGCTGGCGCGGCTGGGGCGCAAGGAGCTGTACCTGGTGGGCAGCGAGACCCACATCTGCATCGAGCAGACCGCCTTGGTGGCCCTCGAGCGGGGCATGAAGGTGATCCTGGTCGCCGACTGCCTCACGGCCCGGGCCCCCCACGACCACCAGTATGCCCTGCAGCGCATGGCCCAGGCCGGCGCTGTGGTCACCACCTGGGAAGCGCTGGTCTACGAGTGGATGGGTCGAAAGGAACACCCGAGGTTCGAGCAGGTCCTCGCCCTTGTCAAGGGCAGCTGATGGCCAGCTTCACCGAGCCCTGGCAGCCCGAGCCGGAGGTGGACCTCCCGGCCGCCGGGCGCCTGGAGCGCATCTGCGCCGCCGCGCTGGACGAAGGCATCTGGGTCGGCGCGGCGGGGGCCTTGGGGGTGTTCTTCTCGGCCGGCCTGATCGCAGCGGCAGGGCTGGCCGTCAACGTCATCCAGGACGCACCCTTCGGCGGCGGCACCAGCATCGGCCGGCGCATCACCAACCAGGTGCTTGTGGACCACAAGGGCATGGAGTGCACCGTGGCCCGGGGTGCGGCCCGCAACGCCCTGCGGCTGGTCCTGTGGGCCGGCGGCTGCGGCATCCCCCTGCTGCTCGACATCGGGCTGCTCTTCGTGCACCCCAAGGGCCGCACCACCGTCGATCTCATCCTGGGCACCCAGGTGGTGGATCGCGAGCACGCCATCCTGCGCCCCGACCAGATCGAGGCCCGCGAGCGCAAGCTGCTCGAGGGCTAGGCGAGAGCATGCGTAGCCCCCGTCCACGCCGGCCATGACGCTGTCCTTCCGTCCAGATCTTCGCGGGCTCGCCCTCACCCTCGCCCTGTTCTTCGGCGGGTGCGCGGATCGCACCTTCCACGCCCGCGGGCGGGTCATGGAAGACATTCGCACCGTCATCGAGGTGAGCTGGGAGCCAATCGGAGGCGGTGAAGCGTGGGTGGAGTTCGGGCCCAGCTCGGCCTATGGCCACACCACCCCGCCCGTGGCCGACGGCCAGGGACGAAGCGAGGCCCTGCTGCTCGGAAACAAGCCCTTCCAGGATGTGTACTGGCGCATCGTGGCGGAGTCCGACGGCCGCACTGTGACCGGCCCCGAGCACATCACCACCACCGAGGGGGTGGCCGCAGCTCTGCCAGACTTCTCCCTGGGACACAGCGACGGCGGCTTCGACGACTACGTGATGGGCATCTCCTGGGCCGAGGTCGCCTACCTCTACGTCATCGACGCCGACGCCGACCTGGTCTGGTACGCGGCCCTCCCCATGGGCACCGTGTCCCTGTCGCTGGACCCGATCTCTGGCGAGCCAGCCCTTCGCTACCTGCGGGTGAGCGTCGACCACAGCCTGGACAACAGCGTGGTGGTCACCCAGGGCATGGACGGCAGCGAACTGGACGAGGTGGAAGTGGAGCAGGGACACCACAGCTTCGTGGCACACGACGACGGCAGCCTGGCCTGGCTGGCCATCGATGTTCAGGAGCACAAGGACTACGGCGACATGGTCGGCGATCGAGTGATGCACTGGGACGCCGCCACAGGCGAGGTGAGCCAGCTCTACAGCGCGTGGGACCACCTCGAGTACGATCCCGACAACACCCTGGACACCAACTTCTACCCCCAGGGCATCGACTGGACCCACACCAACACCATCAGCTGGGCACCCCAGCGTGGCAGCTACTGGCTCACCATGGGCGGTGTGGACGACCTGGTGGAGATCGACGCGGTCACCGGCGAGCCTCTCACGGTGGTGGGCACCGACGGCTACACCATCGATCCCGAGCCCTTCGGCTTCGGCGCCAGCTTCGGGCCCCACGCCGCGAGCTGGACCGTCGACGACACGCTGCTGGTCTTTGACAACAACGACGCCGCCAGCGGGGGCGCCTCCCGCGTGATCGAGTACGAGCTGGACGACGACGCGGGGGTAGCCCGGGAGATCTGGCGCCACACGGGTGACGACGGCATGATCGCCATGGTCCTGGGGGGCGCGGACCGACTCGACGACGGCAGCACCTTCACGCACTGGGGCAACACCGGCTTCCTCCAGCTGGTGGACGCATCGGGCGAGGTGAGTTGGTCCGTGCAGCAGGGCAGCATCGTCTCCGACGCCACCGTGATCCGGGACCTCTACGGACGCGAGTGAGCCCCACTGTCGAAAGGGGTGTCGAAGCTTTGACGATCTTCGACGGTTTTCGACGGTCGGCGGTCCGACAGGATCACCCGAAACCGGCCCCAGGACGCGCTCCTTCTCCGAGCTCAGCTCGACGACAGGCCTGGCACGCCGCTTGCTTTGCCAAGGGGCATGGAACACTACGCCTTGCACGCTCGCCGCGGCCTATGGCTCTTCCACACCTGGGAAGAAGCCCGCGCCCTCTGGGACCGCCTTGTGGCGGTGGCCCCCGTCCACCACCTCTGCATCATGCCCGACCACGTACACCTGCTGGTCCAGCGGGCGGCGCCCGCGAAGCTGACGGGTGCCCTCAGTGGCTACGCTCGTTGGCTCGGGCATCGCTGGGGATGGGATGGCCTCCAGCTCTGGCTTCCGCGGAAGCCAGCGGTGAGGGTGACCAACCCAGAGCATCTCGAGCGCACTCGTCGCTACATCCTGCTCAATCCCTGCCGGGGCGCCCTGGTGAAGGACCCCCTCGAGTGGGCCTTCTCCACCCACCGCGACGCCACGGGCCTCGCCTGGCCGAGGGCCCGTCGCTGCACGACGGATCCCCACGACTTCCACGCGTACGTCACGAGGGATCCAAGCGTTTCTCCTCTGGGAACCGATCTGCCCGCTCACGACCTCGACCTGCAGGAAGCGAGCTTCGAGGATGTCCTCTACGCGCTGAGTGCAGTGAGCCGCACCCCCGTGGACGCGTTCCTGCGCAAGGGTCGCGCTCGGACCACCCTGATCGCGTGTGCGCGCGCTCTCACACCTCTTCCAACGCGGGCCCTGGCCAGCCGACTGGGCATTCACCACGCCGCGGTCTGCAGGGCGCGCCCTCCACACAGGCACCTGATCGACGCCGTGGAACGAGCCATTGGTGACACGCGCTTCCCGCCGTTGCTCGGCTACGACCTCCGGAACACCCCCGCTTGGCAGCAGTACCGCCAGTACCTCGCTGCGAAGCGCCGAGCTCGGCGCTTCGCAACCCGGGCTATGGAGGGATGAAGTCGACAACGACTCAACCATGTCCACTGGAAGTCGACACACGGCACGAGCCAGGGACCCAGACGGCCCAAGACCGCGCGCCACGGGGGCGCTGGACCTGGCTGGGAAGCTCGGAGCGCCAGCACGAGCCGGCAAAACCCGAATGAGTGTCGACTTGCAAGGGGGATAGGTCCGCCACTGGTGTGTTCCGCTGTGGATAGCTCAGCCGGCGCCGCCCGAGGAC
>CAZHIK010000103.1:0-14457 GCA_964532635.1 uncultured Enterobacterales bacterium | reverse complement strand
GTGTGCCGGGATCGGTGGGGTCTGGCAGGGCCTGACCGTGGTGAACTGGGTCGCCGATGTCGCCTCCAACGAGATGATCGATACCAGGGCGGAGATGATCGGGAGTGGCCTGCAGGTGGGGAGCTACGTGGAGTTCCACGGTGCGGCCCTGGCGTCGTTGTTGCTGGTGGCTTCGTCCGTGGCGCTGGTGGTCGGCTATCGACGATCGCTGGACTGGAGTCGACCGCGCCGGCGCGCGTTGGCAGCCCTGGGGGTGGCGGCCGTGGGCGGGCTGGTGCTCTGGGTCTCGCAGGCGGTCTCCTTCTGGCGGGCGGGCCTCGGGGACGCGCCGGCACCGCTGTTGGTCTTCCTGACCCTGCTGCTGGGCGTCGCGGCGTGCGGCGCACTGTCCATGGGCGTCGTGGCGGCGCGCGCGCGCTTGGCGTCGGGAGCCGTCACTGTCCTGGCGGTCTCGCTCGCCGCACGCGCCAGCGAGGTGCTCGAGCAGCACAGCCTGCTGGGTGACCTGGTCAGGGAAGGCCCCGCCGATCGCCTCGAGGCGGCGCAAGCCTTCGTCTCCTACCAGCAGGGCCTGTCGCCGACCTTCATGGTGGCGTGGGCCCTGGTGGCCCTGGCGGCCGTGGTCGTCGCTTCGGCCGACATGTCCTGGCGGCCCTCTCCCCTGCGCTGGCGCCATGCCTGGCTCCCGGGCGCGCTCCTGCTGGGCGTCGGGATCGTGAGCGCGGGAGCCACCGCGGAGCGGGCCGAGGTTGTGGCGCGCATTGTCCCAGCCCACATGGCGGCCGCGGCCAGCTGGTACCTTGGCTTCCCCGTGATGGATCACCGCCCGGAGTCCAGCGAGCCCTGGGGCCAGAACGGCCTTCGCGCCGAGGGCCCTCCTGATGGCAGCTCCCTCGAGGATGGCGACGTGATCATCGCGGTCAACGAGCGCCCCTTCACCCAGACCACCGAGCTGTTCCGCCAGCTGCGTCCGTGCACCTGCGGCACCAACTGGGACGTCCAGGCCTGCTCCCTGGTTGCGGACTGCCTCCAGGCGGGCTCCACCCTGCAGCTGACGGTATTGCGGCCACCTGGCGCTGAGGGCGAGCAGCCCCGGCTCGAGACGGTCACGGTGCCGGTGACCGCGCGGCACACCATCCAGGATGCGTTCGACTGGGACACCGAGGGCGAGCCCGCGGTCCCGGATCGTCTCCGCTCTGGGCCGGTGAATCCCTGACACTGTCGACGAGCACGGCCGCGTCAGGGTCTTGTCTTGGTAGGGGTCGTTGCCATACAGTGGCTTGCTCGGCGAGTAAACCCAACATGGTCCCTCCGACCCACAGCCCGGTGCGCGTACTCCTGGTCTCCTATCGAGATCCGGTGGCGGAGCAGACCATGGCCCTGCTCCAGGCCTGCGAGCCCCCGCCCAAGCGCGTGGAGCGGGCGACCGACGCCGCCTCGGCCGCCTCCCTGCTGGAGGGGGCCGGCTTCGACGTCGTGCTCATCGACGTGGACAACGGCCGCGGCCCGGGCCACGACGCCATCACAGCGTTGCGGGCCCAGGGCTTCGAGGGTGCCGTGGTGGTGCTGGCTGGCCTCGAGAGTCGGCGCGACGATCTGGCGGCCATGCACGCGGGGGCGGACGACTTTCTGGTGCGGGAGCGCACCGACACGGTCCTCCTCGAGCGCTCGCTGCGCTACGCGGTGGAGCACGCCCGGGTCCAGGCCGAGCTGCGGCGCTCCAACGCGGATCTGGAGCGCTTCGCTGCGGCGGTGTCCCACGACCTGCGCCAACCCCTCCACCTGGTGCAGGGATACGCCGACCTGCTCGATGCGTGCTGCCAGGGCCAGCTGAACCCCGACGCACAGCACGCGCTGCGCCAGATCGGCTTCGGCGCCGAGCGCATGAACGAGCTCATCGAGGACATGCTGGTCTACGCTCGGCTCGGCCGGGGCAAGCGGGTCCTCGAGCCGGTGGACACCGCCTTCGTGCTCGAGCTGGTGGAGCGCGAGCTGGCCGATCGTATCCAGGACTCGGGCGCGGTGATGGAGCGGGGCCTGCTCCCGGTGATCCAGGGCTACAAGCCGCTGATCGAGCAGCTGCTGCGCAACCTGGTCAGCAACGCCATCAAGTTCGCCGGGACCGCGCGGCCACGGGTGTTCGTGGGGGCGGAGTCCCGTGGTGACGACTGGCTGTTCTGCGTGCGGGATCGGGGTCCCGGAATCCCTGCGGCCTACCTCGACTGCGTCTTCGAGATGTTCACCCGTGGCCCCCAGAAGGACGAGGTGGCGGGTACTGGCATCGGCTTGGCGGTGTGCAAGAAGGCCGTGCTCGATCACGGCGGCCGGATCTGGGTCGAGTCCCAGCCGGGAAAGGGCACCACCTTCTGGTTCACCCTGCCGCGGCGCAACGGCGGGTGTTGATGGCCGCGGGGACCATCGACATCCACGCCCACCTGCCCAGCAGGGCGGACGTGGAGGATGAGCGCATCCTGCGCTTCTTCGAGCATGGCCCGGTGCCGGTGGGCGACGAGCCCCCTGTGGACCTGCTGCTCGAGGACATGGACCGTGGTGGCATCGATCGCGCGGTGGTGCTCGGCAGCCCTCCATGCGCGGGCTTCCGCCACGACAACGAGCGGCACGCGGCCCTCGTGGCCCGTAGTCCGGATCGCTTCATCGGCTTCGGCACCGTAGATCCTTTCTCCGAGCCCGACGTCGCCGGCGCGGTTCGCCGCTGCGTGGAGGTCCACGGCTTTCGGGGCATCGGCGAGTTCGGCTACGTGGACATCACCGATCCGGCCTGCTTTCCGCTGTACGAAGCCTGCATCGAGCACGATCTGCCCATCCTGATCCACATGGGCTCGGTGCTCCCCACCGTGCCCCAGCGACTGGGCCACCCCTTTCAGCTGGACGAGGTGGTGCTGCGCTACCCCGAGCTCACGGTGATCGCGGCCCACGCCGGTGCTCCCTGGACCGACAGCTTGGCCACTGTGGCGTTCTGGCACCCCAACGTGTGGATCGACCTGTCGGCTCTGGGCACCTACCCCAAGCTCATGCGCTACCAGTCAATCGCGACCCTCCTGGCTGCGGGGTTGGGGGATCGCCTGCTGTTCGGATCCGACTTTCCCGTCACCTTGCCCAGCGCCTGGCTTCGCGAGCTGCCCAGCCTCGAGCTGCCGTGGATCGCCCGCAAGCTGGCGGAGATCCCGGCCCTGAGCCGCAAGCAGTGGGCCGGCTTGCGCGGCGACAACGCCCGGAAGCTGCTGAAGCTGGGCTGATCCGTCATCGAAGCTTCACCGCTCGGGGACCAGTCCGCAGCACCACCTCCCCCGCGGGATAGAGGTTCTGCGTGAAGGCCACCCCCACCGTCATCACCATCGCTGTGGTCTCCACCGTCATGCTGTCGGCGGTGGGCATCACCATCCTGGTCACCCAGCGGTCGGGATGGGACATCGCCTCGGGCGTGCTGGTCATCATCTTCTCTCTGTTCGCGCTCACGGGCATGATCATCGGCGCGGTGGCCCTGAGCCGTGCCTACCGGGAGCGGCAGCTGCAGACCGACTTCGTCTCCAAGGTCAACCACGAGCTGCGCACCCCCCTGGCCAGCATCCGGCTGTTCGTGGACACCCTCGAGCAGGGCGACATGGACGAGGCGGAGCGCCAGCAGTGTCTGGCAGCCATCTCCTCGGAGACCTCTCGGCTCACAGGCCTGATCGAGCGGCTGCTGGACTGGGGGCGCATGGAGTCCGGGCGCCGGGTCTACGAGCTGCGTCCCGAGCGAGTGGACTCCCTGGTTGCTGAGGCCTTGGCTCAGATGGAGAGCCAGATCCGAGAGTCCGGGGTCGAGGTCACCCTCGACATCTGCGACCCGTCCCCAGCGGTCAACGCCGACCGCCACGCGCTGGTGGAGTCCTTCCTCAACCTGATGCGCAACGCCGTGAAGTACGGCGGTGACGGCGGCGAGCTCACCGTGCGGGTGCGCCAGGAAGGAAAGCGCGCCCTGGTCGATGTGGTGGACCAGGGGCCGGGCATCCCGCGCGGTGAGCTGCGGCGGGTCTTCGACAAGTTCTACCGGGGCGCGGCTGTGCGCGACACCAGCGCCCTGCCCGGGCACGGCCTGGGGCTGGCCATGGTGCGCCACGTGGTCAAAGCCCACCGCGGCAAGGTCTCCCTGGTGAGCCGCGAGGGCGAGGGCGCCCGCTTCACCGTCGACCTGCCCGTGATCCCCACCGAGGCTGCCCTGGAGGTTCCAGAAGGATGAGCGAGAGCATCCTGATCATCGAGGACGACCCCTCCCTGCTCATGGGGTTGACCATGAACCTGCGCCGGGAGGGCTACCGGGTGCGCACCGCCAGCGATGGCCACCGGGGCCTCGAGGAGCTCCGGCGCGAGCGGCCGGACCTGGTGGTGCTCGATCTGATGCTGCCCGGCGTAGACGGCCTCGAGATCCTGCGCCGCATCCGGGCCGACGATGCCTCGCTGCCGGTGGTGATCCTGACCGCCATGGGCTCGGAGCGGGACAAGATTCGGGGCCTGGATCTCGGCGCCAACGACTACGTCACCAAGCCCTTCAGCATCGCGGAGCTGCAGGCCCGAGTGCGCGCTACGCTGCGGGTGGCCCAGGCCCTGCAGCCCGAGCCGGTGGAGGTGCTGCGGGCCGGTGTGATCGAGCTCGAGCCCAGCACCCACGCCGTGCGGGTGGAGGGCCGGACCGTGGAGCTCAAGCCCCGCGAGGTGGAGCTGCTCCACTTCTTCATGGCCAGGCCCGAGCGAGTGCTCACCCGCGAGCAGATCCTCGCGGGGGTATGGGGACGGGACTACCAAGGCACCGAGCGCACCGTGGACAACTTCATCTCGAGCCTGCGCCAGAAGCTGGGTGAGGAGGTCACCCGGCGCCACCTGACCACGGTCTGGGGCGTGGGGTACCGCTTCGTGCCGTGAGCGAGCCCTCCCGAAGCCCCTTGCTGCGCTATGCCGCGGCGCTGGTCGTGGCGGCGTTCCTGCTGGGCCGCTTCGTCTGGCTGCTGGGCTTCCAGCTGTACAAGGGCACCCACGACGGGCTCACCGTGGCCATCTGCTGGCGCGTCTACCTCGGCACGGCCCTGCTGCTGGTCGCGCTCACCGCCGTCCCCTGGCTGGCGGGACGCTGGCGCCCCCGGTCCTGGTGGCTCGGCCTGCTGACGGCTTCGGGCTCGGCGGGGGTCCTGCTGGCCTTCCTGCTGTGGCTGCAGCTGCGGCCCATCGGCTTTCTGGCCCTGCAGCAGACCTGGTTGTCGCGATTGGACACGGCTGGCCTGCTGGCCCTGATCACCGCCGTGTTCTGGATCAACGCCCTACCCGACGCGGTCTGGGAGCGGATCTTCGAACACCGCGGCGGGCGCTGGGGCCTGGGCCTCCCGCTGGTGGCGGCCGTGGGCCTCGCCGACCTGCTGGCCCTGCGGCCTCTGTGGCTGCTCTGCGGCCGAGCCCTGGGGCCCCCATCGCTGACCCGGCTCGCCTCGGGCCTCGGGGCGGTGGTGGTGATGCTCGGTGTTCTGCCCACCATCACGGCCAAGGCCGCCTTCATCACCCACCGCATTCCGATGGCGCCCGAGGTGCAGGAGGTCTTTGCCCGGCCCCGCAGCGAGGTGATGCCGGGTCAGTTCTACAGCATCGTGCACGATCCGCCCACCGACCGGATCATCGTCACCGACAAGCACAACGCCCTGTGGGTCTTCGACCGGGCCGATCCCGAGGTCGCGCCTCAGGTGAGGCACCAGCCCGCAGCGGAACTCGAGAACATCGACATCGATGTCCAGCGGCGCCTGGCCTACCACTTCGACCGGGGTCGCAACGTGATGCTGGAGCTGGACCTGGACAGCCTGCGGGTGCAGCGCGAGGCCCCGCTGAGCCATGTCTTCGATGGCGAGCAGCGCATCTGGTCGGAGTACAAGAAGTGTGCCAACGCTCGCATCACCCACGACGACAGCCAGCTGTACATGGCCTGTGCCGGCAGCCTGCTGGTGGTGCTCGATCGTCAGACCCTCGAGCCGGTGGGCAAGCTGCCCATCGGCCGCAACCGCTCCGCGATGATCCTGCGCCCGGAGGTCGAGCGCCTCTACCTGTCCTACTGGCGCCAGCCGGCTCTGCTGCGCACGGTGGACACCCGCAGTCTCGAGGTGGCCCAGGAGGTCCCGGCGCCCCGCAGCACCGGCTGGATGAGCTACGCCCCGGGGAGCAACGCGCTGTACGTGGCCGTGCCAGCCGCCGGCCGCATCCACGAGTACGACGCCGACAGCCTCGAGCTGCGGGGTTGGCTGCCCGCGCCCTTCGGGGTGCGGGCCCTGGCCCTGGACGAGGAGCGTGGTCGCATCTACGCCGGCAGCCTGGTGCTGGGTCAGGTGGGTGTGGTGGATCTCGAGCGCCGCGAGATCGTGGCGCGCTACAGCGTGGCCAAGTGGCTGCGGAGCCTGCTGCTGGAGCCCTCGGGCGACGCGCTGTGGGTCACCAGCTACGATGGCCTCTTCCGCCTCGAGGTCCCGTGAGCGAGCCCCCCCTGCTGCTGTCGGTCGTGATCCCCGCCCTGAACGAGGAGCGCTTCATCCGGGCGGCCGTCGAGACCGTGGCCTCTGCACTGGCAACGCGCGGGCTGGCCTTCGAGCTCATCGTGGTGGACGATGGCAGCACGGACGGCACCTCCGACATCGTGCGCGCGCTCGAGCGTCCCGATCTGCGGCTGGTCACCCTGCCCACCAACCGCGGCAAGGGCTTCGCTGTGCGCCAGGGCCTGGAGCTGGCCCGGGGCAGCCACGCGCTGGTGATCGACGCCGATCTGAGCGCGCCCATCGAGTCCATCGATGCCTTCTTGCCCCACATCCGCGTCGGTGTCGACCTGGTCATCGCCTCCCGCCGCCATCCGGGCGCCCGCGTGGAGCGCCCCCAGCGCGCGGTTCGCTCCGGCGGTGGCCGCGGCTTCACCTGGCTCTGCAACCGGCTGCTGGGGCTGGGGGTGTCCGACGTCACGTGTGGGATGCGGTGCCTGCGGATGAGCACCCTGGCTCCGGTCATCGCCGACTTGCGCATCGATCGCTGGGCCTACGACGCCGAGCTGCTCTGCTTGGCTCGGGAACGGGCCCTGACCCTCCGCGAAGTGCCCATCACCTGGCGGGATCGCCCCGCTTCCCGCGTGCGCCTGCTCCGGGATGTGCCCGGTTCGGCGTGGGAGCTTGCCCGTATCGTCAGGGCGCGTCGGGCCCCATCGCGGCCTCGAGGGCGGTGACGATCTCGGAGTCGCTCTGTCTGCGCGCCATGTCGATGGGCTGCTGATCGCCACTGTCCCGCAGGGTCGTGTCGGCCCCGCGCTCGAGCAGCAGGGGCAGCACATCCCGGTGGGCGTGCAGCACCGCGCCGTGCAGGGGGGTGCGGCCGCGCTCGTTCTGGGCGTCGATGGTGGCCCCGACGTCGAGCAGGAGGGTGACGGTGGCGATGTCCCCCCCGAACAGGCCGCAGGCGGTGTGCAGAGGGGTGTCGCCCCGGTTGTCCCGCGCGTTCACGTCGGCACCGGCCTCGAGGAGTGCCGCGGCGGTGGGCCCGCAGGGTGCTCGAGCCATGTCGTGCAAGGCGGTGCGCCCCCCCAGATCGCGGGCGTGCACATCCGCGCCATAGCGGATGGCCATGTTCGCCAGCGCCAGGTCCGGCTGGCCGCAGAGATGGAACAGCAGGGTGCGCTCGTGGGCGTCCCGCACGTCGGGATCGGCACCCTCGGCGAGGGCCTCGAGGGCCCCGTGGTTGTCGTCGTCCAGGGCGAGCCGGATCAGCTGTGGGCCCACCCGAGCCCGGTGCCGCTTCAGGCCCAGGGCCAGCTGGGACAGGCCCAGCAGGGTGAGCAGCAGCGCCACCGCGGCCTTGCCCGGGTGCTGCTTCACCGCGGCTGCCACGGCCAGGACCGCTGCCACCATCGTCAGCAGCAGCAGCAGCAGCATGGCAGCCTGGTCGGCGAGGATCAGCAGCGATCCCAGCCCCTCGATGCCTGCGAGGGCGGGCGCTGCGAGCAGGGCGGGGAGGGTGAGGGGGCTCATGGCCCGATCCTATTCCTCGAGCAGGCCCGCATCGATCAGCTGCTGCTCGAGGTACGCCGAGCGGTAGGGAAAGAACTCGTCGAGCAGGCGGGTGCGCTCGGTCATCCACTCACCGTCGCGGGTGTAGGGGGGCTCGCGGTCGGTGTCGCCCCAGCGGGCGGACTCCGCCACCACGGCGTCGTAGATCTCGTCGCTGCGGGCCTCCCAGCGCTCGGTGCTGGCCTCGACGGTCAGGGCTCCGTCCGGACTCAGGTGCTCGGCGGCGCGCTCGGCGTAGCGGGAGCGGAACGACTCGTTGAGTCGCAGGCGTGCGTAGACGTGGGAGATGGCGCCGTCGATGTCCACCTCGATGTTGGTGTCGTCGCTGGCATCCCAGATGCTGTACTCCATGTCCCACACGAAGAAGCGCCACAGCCCGCCGTCGCGGTGGCGCACGCCCCGCATGTTGTTGTGGGAGAAGCAGCAGGGGCCGTCCTGGTTCACCGTGTACTGGTGGATGAGCATGTAGTCGATGAGATCGTCCACATCGAGCATCGCCTCGATGGCGGCGTAGACGTGGGGGTCGGTGACGTCCTGGTCGGCCAGGGCCAGCAGCTCGTTGTAGGCATCCAGGGTGCCGTCGATGGCCTCGTTGGTGGTGGTGCGCCGGTTGATGGCGTCGTAGTCCTCGTCGCGGCCGCCGAAGTACTCCTCCGCGAAGCCCGCGTCGGGGCGCTCCACCAGCTGGTACAGGCCCCAGTACAGGCCGTTGAGGTACAGGTGCACGTGGCGGCCGTGGCCATCCACCTTGCCCATGTCCCGGGCCGTGTCCCGGGCGAAGGCGTCGCGCAGGTACTGGGACTGCTCCGGGTCGCGGAAGTCCTGCCAGCCCCGGCTGCCCTGGGAGCGCAGCACGATGCTGTCGAAGCGCTCGATGGGGGCGTCGGGGAACAGGGGGTAGTCCAGCTTGCTCGGTCCGTAGTCCGGGGAGAACTCCATCCGGAAGGCGTGCTTCTTGGTGTTCGAGTGCGCGCGCCAGCCGTAGCCATGGATGCGCAGCCCGCAGTGCTCGTGGAAGCCGCTGCCGTCGGTCTCCATCAGCTCGATGGAGGCGGCTCGCTCCCAGTCGTCTCCGCGCTGGTAGCTGTGGATGTAGATGCCCTCATCCTCGCCCCACAGGTCCTCCGGATCCATGGCGATGGACAGGGTGGGGATGGCCTGTAGACCGGTGAGCAGATCGTCGTGGTAGGCGGGATCGTCCACCACCTCGGGGTCCATCTCGTAGTCGCCGCTGATGGCGCTCTGGCTCATGCCGTCCCAGGTGGTGGGCAGGCCCTCGGGGGCTGCGGGTTGGCGGATGACGTCATCGAGGAACAGGTAGCTGTGGGCAATGCCGGGACTGTCACCCCAGCCGTCCAGGAAGGCGGCGGCCCGCAGCACGGTGGTGGTGTCGATGGCGATGTCGGTCTCTGCGGTGTCGTCGGTGTTGGCCGGCTCCACGGTGGTGCCGTGCTCCAGGCTGGGACTGGAGCCGTCGGTGGTGTAGACCAGGCTGGCGCCGGGGGTGTCGCTGCTCAGCGCGACGGTGAAGGGGGCGTCGTGGAAGCCGCGCTCCACGTCCACGCCGGGAGCCGCCACGATGCCGGTCCAGCCGCTGCCGTTGGGCTCACCGGGGGTGGGCTCGGGGAACCAGGCCTCGGCGCCGGTCTCGATCCACTGCAGGGTGAGGGTGGGGTCCAGCAGCAGATCCTCGTCGTCGGCCGCCACGTTGAGCAGCTCGAGGGCCAATGCGCCGCTGGTGTCGGCGAAGGCGGCGGGATCGAGGTCGAAGATCTCGGCGTCGGAGCCATCGTGGGCTTCCGGGGCGACGCCGGCTCCCCGCAGGGACTCGGCCAGCAGCTCGCCGTCGAGCCACAGGCCGAAGCCGTCGTCGTAGCGCAGGCTCAGGGTCGCGCGGTCCGGGGGGCTGGCGGGGGGCTCGGTGCTCAGGCGCAGGCCCGCCTGGGCGCTCACGCCCAGCATCCGATCCGTCAGGTCGGTCTGCACCGCGCTGGCGTAGGGGGACGCCTCCACCGCCATGACCTCCACCTCGGCCAGGCTCATCCACTCGCTGCTGATGGAGCCGTTCACCGCGACCTTGGCCACCCGGACATGGCTGGCGAGCACCGGCGCGTCGGGGCCGATCTCCAGCAAGCTCCCCGGGTCCACGGGGCTGTCGCCCTCGGCGGTGGGGTTGAGGGTCTCGCTGACCCACAGCTCGGCGCCGTCGCTGTCCAGCAGGCTGACCGTGATGTTGTACAGCCGCTCGGGGCAGCAGTCGCTGCGGTTGTGCAGCCGCACGCTCGACACCGCCCAGGTCCCGTCGAGATCCACCTGCCACCAGGACTCGAGGTCCGAGTCGGCGGTGTGGGAGAAGGTGGCCAGGTCGCCGTCCACCGCCTGCTCGCCGGTGCGGGAGTAGCCGTCGCTGCTCTGGCTGGTGGACGCGAACAGGGCCACGTTGGCGGGCTCGGCGTCGCTGGCCACGCCGTCGAAGCCCACACCGAGGATCACCTCGGTCCACGCGCTGTCGTCGAAGTCGAGATCGGTCCAGCCTGCTGGAGGGGCCACCGCCAACCGTGCGCGGTCGCCGGCGGTGAAGAGCACGCGCTCGGTGACGGCCTGGGCGCGACCGTAGGCGATGTCCCTGTCCAGGGCCGGGATCTCGAGCCGGTCCGCTTCCCCGCTCGCGCAGGACAGCAGCAGCTCCTCGCCATCGGCCCCCACGGCGAAGTCCGTGTGGATCTCGCCCTCGGGCCCCTCGTCTCCCTTGCCCGAAGCGAAGACCACCAGGAAGCCACCGGCGGCGATCTCCACATCCGGGAAGTCCCAGGCCCAGGGGTCGTCCGCGTCGTCCGACAGGGCCCAGCCGCCCAGGCTGAAGGTCTCGCCCGAGGCGTTGTACAGCTCGATCCAGTCGGGGCTGTCCCCATCGCCGTCCTCGAGGCCACCCCGGTTGACGCTGACCACCTCGCTGATGATCAGGGCGGGGCAGAGTCCGCTGTCGGGGGCGTCGGGGATGGTCTCGGGATCGTCGTCGCGGGAGTCCCAGGACCGGGAGTCGCCGGGCTTCACCTCCACACCGTGGGGCGGGCAGGCGGTCAGCAGGGGGAGCAGAGCCAGGAGCAGGCGGCGCATCACCGCAGTGTAGCGTGCGCGCGGGACCCTGCGGAGCTTCGCAAGGATAGTGGGCACTCTCGGTCCGTATTGGAGGTGCCCCATGACCGACCCCACCCCCCTGATCACCAACGCCGACAAGGCCCCCCGCGATGTCATGGAAGAGAAGCCCTGGGGCTGCTCCTGGGAGGTGCTCACCGCCGGGATGCGCGAGCGCGGCGGCACCCTGGGCGTGGTGCGCAACCACCTCGAGCCCGGGCACACCACCTGTCCGTTCCACTGGCACACCCACGAGGACGAGGTCTTCTTCGTGCTGTCGGGCCGGGGCGTGCTGCGCTACGGCGAGCACCAGCGCTAGATCGGCCCTGGTGACTGCATCAGCTGCCCGGCGGGCACCCAGGTGGCCCACCAGATCGCCAACCCCTTCGACACCACCCTGGTCTACCTGGCCATCGGGCCCCGCGATCCCCACGAGGTCTGCGGCTACCCCGACAGCGGCAAGGTGATGGTGCGCTCCCTGGGCGCCATCGGGGTGTTCGACAAGACCGACTACATGGCCCACGAGCCCACGCAGCCGAAGATCTTCGAGCTGTGGAAGGAGCGTGAGGGCTAGCCCTTGATGCGTGCGCTGCCGGTGCTATGCCTGCTCACGGTGGGCTGCGACGGGCACATGCGCTTCGACCTGTTCCAGGAGCTGGAGGCCCTGGGGGCCGGGACCTGGGGGGAGCCTCTGCCTGACTCGACGCCCGAGCTGCGTGTGCAGGCTGTCGAGCGGGCTGCCGCGTTTCGGGTGCTGGGGCCGGAGCTGGACGGTGTGGATCCGGGGGCCACGGTGCCGTGCCCCGACGATCGCATCATCGCGGCTCGCAGGAGCAGCCCTTCGGTACCGATGGCCTTGTGGACGGTGGACCACGCCCACCTGCCCAGTCGGGCCGGGGACCACGGCTGGGCCATGTTCGACAGCTACTTCGCCGAGGACTTGCAGGCCCTGGCGGCCGATCCCGACGGCGACCACTACGACTTCGTCTACCGGTTCGTGGGCGCACCTCATCGGCGCTTCCTGGGGGTGGTGATGCACGACGGCGGTGGGGCCCACCCCGAGCTGATCCCCGGCGAGCGGGCCTTCATCTCCGGGCAGTTCGAAGGGGCCCTGGTGGTGGTCGATCTCGACGAGCTCGAGCCCCTGTGCCAGGTGCCCCTGGCCTTCGAGAGCTCCTCGACCGTACGCGACGATCAGCCGTTCAACGAGGTCCTCGACGACCTGTATGTGGGAGCCGACTTCGCCAAGCGCAAGAAGAAGGCCATGCGGGCCGCGCTGTCGCGGATCAGCGACCAGCTCACGGTGCAGTAGGCCGGCATGCCCGGGGATTCAGCGACAGTCGAGTTCCTCGTCGCGGCTGTCCCAGCACGAGTCGATCTGGCAGTCCGACGCCCACAGGTCCGAGAGGCCGGAGAGCCCATCCGCGAAGTCGCAGATCGTGCAGCAGGGCAGGTTCGGGCAGGCGGAGATGTAGAGGGTCTCCGTCTCCCTGAGGGCCGAGAATCCACTCAGGTCGGTCAGATCGCATGAGTCCACGTTGAACGTCGAGAGCGCGACCAGCGACCCGAAGTCCACGGTGTGCAGGCGCTCGCTGCCGATCTTCAGGTACCCGACTTCGATGGACGAAAGCTCGGGGAGGACCAGGGCCGTGAGCCGGTCGTTGGCGTCGATGACCAGCTGCCCCCGCTCGACGCGCCGTAGCGAGCCCAGATCGATGGTGGACAGGGAGGGGTTGCCGGCGATGGAGATGCCGTCGTCCTCATCGTTCACCCCGTCCACGGTGTGGAGCGAGCCCAGCTCCAGCACCTCCAGGCGGTCGTTGGACCGCACGTAGAGTTCCTCGTCGGTGTACGCCAGCAGGTCCAGGCTCACGGTGGTGAGCTGCGGGTTGTTGTCGATGCGCAGGTCTTCTCCGACCCAAGCCAGGTTCGGGAGCACCAGCTCAGTGGCCTCACTCGAGCGGATGTTCAGGTCACCCGTGACGCAGTCGTAGGGGAGCAGATCCGCGACATCCTCGTCGTCGTGGATGTCCACATCTCCCCAGTAGCACTCCTCGTCCGTGTCGGCGTCGCTGTCTGCGTCTGCGTCTGCGTCTGCGTCTGCGTCTGCGTCTGCGTCGGTGTCGGTGTCGGTGTCGGTGTCGGTGTCGGTGTCGGTGTCGGTGTCTTCTGCACAGAAGACGAACTGCTGGCAGTCCTGGTCGTCGCAGTCCGTGAACCCGTCGCCGTCGTTGTCCTCCCCGTCCTGGCACAGCTCGGAGGTGTTTTCGGCGTCGACCGGTTCGTCACCGGGATCACCGCAACAGACGAGGAGCAACACGCTGAGCAGGCGGGGCTTCATGAGGATCTCCGGGTCGACTCGCACGGCGAGCATACCGCGAAACGGGGCCCGCAGAAGGCGCCTCCCGCGCCCTGGCTACCTCGCCGGCTTGGCGCTATGCGCTGACCTCGATCCTGGAGGCGAGACCATGTCCGTGACCCACTTGCTCTTCATCTCTCTGCTCTGCATCGGTGGCGCGCAGGCTGGCAGTCCCGAGCTGGACGCCCTCGATGGGCAGCTCGAGGCGGTCCGCCTGCCGCCAGGCACCGACCTGCAGGCCAACCCCCAGGCCCTCGCGGCCTCCGTGCAGGCCCTGCAGGCCCTGGAGGCTGCGCTGGCGCAGCTGCCCGAACAGGAGCGGGATGCCGGCTTGTTGCGCTTGGCCGAGGGCTATCGCTACTTGGCCGCCGACCTGTGGTCGATCCCCGCTCCGGTGCAGCTCAGCCGCGCTCAGCGGGTGCTCTTCGAGGGCCTGATCGCCCAGAAGGCCCAGCCCATGGTGACCCGCGCTGCCAGCATCCTGGACGGGCTCGAGTCCAGCAAGGCGCTGTCGCGCAGCGACCGCAAGCGCCGCGACGCCCTGGCGGCCGAGTTGGCCGAGCTGGAGGCTGCCGTCGAGGCGGCCGTCGCCGCGATGCCTCCCAGGCAGGAGCCCGTGGCGCGCGCCGAGCCCGCCAGCCCACAGCCTCCCGGGTCCGACTGGAATCCCCCCACGGGCCAGGCGGCCTCCGGCGCGCGCTTCGGTGTCATCCGCGGGATCTCCGGCCTGCTCCGAGAACCCGGCGAGAGCTTCCCGTCGGCGGAAGGTGGGACCGCGGCCGGTGCGGACCAGCTGTACGTGGTCGAGGTGCTGGTCCACCAGACGGCCTGGCGGAGATCCGGCTGGGCGGTCTGGTGGACTGGGAGCGCCACTGCGTGCCTCACCAG
>CAZHIK010000102.1:0-14488 GCA_964532635.1 uncultured Enterobacterales bacterium | reverse complement strand
GTGCCCACGACCGTGTCGGGCTGGGGCAGCTTGAGGCCCTCGGCGGTCCCGTCGTCGGTGGTGGTCGGGTAGTAGATCAGCTCGTACTCGAAGCGGGTTCCCCGCTCGCCGTCGGCGAACTGGGCGGCCAGCACCAGGTTGGTGAAGCGGTCGAGCTGCAGCTCCGCTGGCCCCGAATAGGTCGAGCGCGGGGCCACCAGCTGGATCAGGTCGTTGTACTCCCCCGAGACCGAGCCGGCGCGGGTCATGACCAGGTTGATCAGCACCTCGCGCTGGCCGAAGTGCACCCCCTCGGAGCGGTCGATCATCACGCTGGTGTGGCTGCCCCGGAAGGGCAGCTCGTCGTTGAAGCGGACCGCGTAGCCCAGCCGCAGATCCGTGGGACGGCCCCGCTGGCTGCCCTTGATGCGCACCCCTACGTCGTGGAACACCTCGGCTTCCCGATAGACGACCGTGGCCCCGACCGGGTCGTTGCTCATCAGGTTCACGTCGTCGTGAAGCCACTCGGCGTCGGCCTCGGTCATGAGGATCCGGAAGGGGTGCAGGCCGCCGCCGGCCGTGTCCTCCCCCTCCCCGAAGACCAGCAGCGCGCGGGAGTCGGGCCCGTCCTCCGGGAAGGTGCTCACGGCGCCTAGAGCGTCCTCCGCCTCGACATACAGCTGCACGATGCTGCCTTCGGCCTGACCCTCCAGCTCGGTCCACCACAGGCCGGGCTCCCCCTCGGCCATGGCCTGATCGACGAAGCCCCCGCCGTCCACCGAGGACCACAGGGTCACCGCGTCGACGCCGTCGGGATCGTCCACCGCGATGGAGATGAGCACGGGCTCGTGGGGCAGCGGCACGGCGGCCCCCTGCTCGAGCACCCCGAAGGTAGGGCCGATGTTGTCCTCGAGGGTGGAGTTGGGTTCCCCCGGGGTGCCCGACAGCTCGGGCTGCTCCACCAGGGTCGTGCGCGGCAGGCGGTCGAAGTACAGTCGGGTGTTGAGCTGGTTGCTGCCCGAGATCCAGCGAGCCCGGAAGGAGATGGCGTGCTCCACGGCCTGGATGGGCTCGAGCAGGGTGGTCTCGGCGTGGTTGTGCATGTGCTCGGTGGGGCCGGTGGCCACCAGGCGCAGCACGGAGTTGGAGGCGTCGTCGGGGTCTGGGATCACCTCGCTGTGGCGGTGGTTGCCCAGCAGGCGCCAGGCGTCACTGCCGGCATCGAAGCTGCCGTTCTGCACAAGCTCCATCGGCGCGCTGTCCGGGCTCCGCACGACGCTGAGATCGTCAATGAGCACCTCACCGGCATCGAGCAGGCCCAGCACCAGCTCCTCCCAGACGCCGTCGGGGCCCACCGCGCTGGGCTCGGCCAGGCCCCGGTAGCTGACCTCGACCCAGGCCGAGCGCCGGCTCTCGTCGCTGGCCGCCCAGGCCTCGGCGTGTGCGTTGTCGGCCCAGGGATCCCGCAGCTCGAGGCTCGACCCCCCGCCGTCTGCGGCCGCGGGCCAGCGCCCACCGTCATGGTAGCGCAGCTCGTCGGCGGGATTGCCCCGGGCGTCGAGCAGCAGGATCCGCTCGCCGGCGTTGTCCAGGCGGTTGCCGAGATCCCCGAACACCTCGATGTCCGGATGAGCGTCCCGCAGAGCATCGGCGTCCCCCGCCACCACCAGGTAGGCGTCCGGCGCCAGCACCGTGCCCTCGGGGAACAGGAAGGTGGCGGCGTCCACGAGCTGCCAGCCGCTCAGATCCCGATCCTGCTCGCCGCGGTTGTACAGCTCGATCCACTCCTCGGTCCGCGCGGTGACGGGCTCTCCCTCCCGAGCGATGGGGGCCCGGTGGTACTGGACCTCGTTGATCACCACGCTGTCGCAAAGCTCGATGAGGTTGGGCTCTGCGGGGGTGGCCTCGCTGGGCACCCGCCAGGGGCCCCCATCCTCGGCGCGGCCCACCGGCGCACTCCCCACCCTCACCGCGTCGTGAAGGACCTCGCCATCGGCGCTGTACAGGAACAGCAGCTCGCCCTCATCGACGGACAGGCCCAGGTCGTCCGCCAGCAGCAGCTCCCCAGGACCGAGGTCCCCGCCCGGGAGCAGCGCCTGCTCTCCCGCGGACGTGGCCAGCACCAGTTCGGTGGTGTCCTGCACGCTGGGGCTCACGCCGAGCAGCTCCACCCACAGCGGCGACTCGGTGGCCGCCGGGACCTCGTTGATCAGCACCGTGGGTTCGACGGTCTCCGGCCAGCTCTCAGCGCGGAGCGTGCAGCCGAAGGCCATGTCATCGTCATCGACCTCGGCCTGGTGGACCTCCACCGCCAGCACGTTGTAGCCGTGCAGCAGTGCGTCCCCGGGGAGGTCCACGAACAGCTCGGTCGCATCCGCCACGGCGCTGGATGCCAGGGTGGAGGCGTCCACCGCACCCGCGGGCATGTTCTCCCGGTGCAGCTCCACCCCGTTGAGCCAGAACACCGCGCCGTCGTCGAGGGTGCAGCTCAGGCGCAGCTCGGTGCTGCTGGGGATACCGTGGAACTCGAAGTCGGTGCGGAAGGTGACGGTGACGGGGATGGCGTCCAGGCCCAGGTTGCCCCTCGGCGCGAGCAGGGGATCCACCGAGCGGAAGAGCGCGAAGCTGTTGTCCTGGTTGGTCACCGAGTCGTTGCCGAAGGTGTCCGCCCACACGAAGCTGGCCGCGTCGGTGAACCAGCCTCCGACGCTGCTGCCCCAGGGGCTGGAGCCCCGATCGGTCTGAACCGCCGGAGGAGCCCAGGCGCCATCGATGTTGGCGTCTTCGATGAGGATCTGCAGCTCCGCCTCGCTGGGCGGTGGGTTGGTCGGCAGGCCGCCGGGGTTGGCGTCGGCGGGGCCCAGGACCCACTCGAAGCTCCCAACGTCGGTCCCTGTGACCTGGTCGGGCAGCTCCACCTCGGCGATGACCATCTGGGGGCTGGTGGAGTCCCCGTCCAGCTCCCAAGCGGCCAGGTAGAGGTGGTCCGAGGCGGTGACCTCGAGCTCGATCTCCTCCACCGTGGTCCAGCTCCCGTCGCTGTCCTCGCCCACAAGGCGCAGCTCGCCGGCGTCAGCGTGGCCCAGGTACAACGCGAAGTAGTTGTCGGCGGTGGCCCAGGCGACGCCCTCGGCGTCCTCGGGGAGGTCCCCGGCCCAGAAGTCGGCCACACCGCTGTCCCAGGTGGCGTCGTCATGGGCGGGATCGGCCCAGTCCTCCGCCGGGTAGTCGCCCGAGGTGTCGTAGCGCCAGGTGGCCCCGTCCTCCACCAGCTGCCAGGTGGTGGGGAGCAGGAGCGGGTCCAGCAGGTTGGCGGCCCCGGGAGTGCCCCCGATCTCGGGGCTGACGCTCCAGTGTTCGGCACGGTCGCCGGCCGCATCGGGATCCAGCTTGGCCAGGGTGGCGCCGGAGCCATCGGCCCCCACCGGCCAGGGATCGTCGTCGCCGTACGCGACGGTGTCGATGAGCCGGGCTGCGTTGTTGTACAGGTCGATGCGCTCGCCGCCGTTGTCGAGGCTGCCCTGCCAGGGCCCCAGGGCCTCGGCGTAGCCAGTCTCCTCCGCCAGCCGGGCCGGATCGGCGGCCACCACGAGGTAGCTGCCCGCCGCCAGGATGGTGCCCTCGTCGAAGCCCAGGCTCACCCCGCCCCCCAGCGACCAGCCGGACAGGTCCATGTCGAAGACCATGGGGTTGTACAGCTCGATCCACTCGAGGTCCCGGCCCTGGCGCGGGTGGTAGTGGATCTCGGTGATCTGTACAGGGCCCGGAGCGATGGTCTCCTGGCGCAGCAGCGGCTCGTCAGCCGATGGAATGGTCTCGAGGCCACCCCCCGTGTCGTCCTCGACCGCAGGCCCGCTGTCGTCCCCAGCGACCGGAGGCGCCACCGCGCTCCGGTGGCAACCCGCCAGCGCGACACCGAGCGTGGCCGCGGCGAAGGTCGCCCACAGCCCACAGAGGGCCGGGCGCTGGAGACCTGAGACCACATGCGCCGGCAAGCATCCTCCTTCGGCTGCGCTGCTCACAGGTCTCCATCATAGGTCGAGTGCTGTCCATCAGCCCGTCGTGGGAGGCTGCCGGGTGACACGCTCTCCCTCGGGCGCCTCCCTCTGCTACGCTGCGAGCGGAGGAGAACCCAATGAGAACCCTACCCATCGCCATCGTCAGCCTCACCATGACCCTCTGCGCCTGCGACATCGGAGAGAAGGTCGACGACACCGCCCCAGCCGAGCCGGTGGACGCGGACAACGACGGCTACGCCGCCGGCGAAGACTGCGACGACGACGACGCGGCCGTCAATCCGGGCGCCGACGAGGTGCCGGGCGACGGCGTCGACAACGACTGCGACGAGACCACCCCCGACCTGGTGGACACCGCCGAGACCCAACCACAGGACGCCGATGGCGACGGCTACACCGCCGAGGCCGACGGTGGCGATGACTGCGACGACGACAACGCCGAGGTCAACCCAGGCCAGACCGAGATCCCCTACGACGGCGTGGACAACGACTGCGACGAGGCCACCCCCGACGACGACCTGGACGGAGACGGCCACACCTCCACCGCCAGCGGCGGCCAGGACTGCGACGATGAAGACGCCAGCGTCAACCCCGACGCCGAGGAGATCTGGTACGACGGCGTGGACCAGGACTGCGACGGAGGGGACGACTACGACCAGGACGGCGACGGCGACCCTTCATCGGAGTGGGGCGGCGAGGACTGCGACGACACCGATCCCGACCGCCACGGTGAGGTGGACTGTCGGCCCGACACCGATCACGAGTTCCCGGGGTCCAAGACCCTCAACAAGGACATCTCGGGCAGCTTCTCCGACCTGGTCTACGACGACGACGGCCTGCTCTATCTCTGCACCCTCATCTCCGGGCAGGACTACGTCTACGTCTACCAGGACTCCACCCACGCCGAGACCTACTACGGCAGCTCCAACTGGAACATGAACGCCATCGCCCTGGACCACAACAACGGCGACGCCGTGGTGGTCGGCTACACCACCTCGGCCAGCATCGGCTACCAGGCCAAGGACGGCAGCTTCACCACCCTGGCCTCCTCGAGCCAGGCCAGCGGCACCAACTACGCCAACAGCTACATGCGCACCTCGCCCAGCGCCCTGGCCGTGGACAGCACCGGCTGCATCTGGGTCCCCGACTTCGCGGGCTCGGGCAGCGTCAGCTGTGTGCTCACCGACGGCACCATCACCAGCTACACACCCGACACCGCCTACGTCGAGAGCGTGGCCCTCGACTCGTCGGAGACGCTGTACTACTCGGTGGGCGCCACCATCTACGGCCTGGACACCAAGACGGGCACGGGCACCGCCTACTACACGGCCCCCGCCGCCGTGCTGGACTTCGAGTTCGACTTCAACGACGACCTGTACGTCGAGACCATCGACGACGAGCTGATGTTCGTGGAGCCCGACGGCACCGAGGCGGTGTTCGCCAAGCTGTCCGGCGATGGCAAGCTGACCATCAGCCCAGGCGGCCACCTGGTGCGCATGATCTGCAACCCCACGGCGGCGTCGACCTTCGAGAGCTGGGACCTGGACTTCTAAGGGCTCCAGGGCGAATCGGGAAGGGCTGGGCCCTTGACAGCTTGCCTACCACTTGGTAGGCAGGCCGCTCACGACCGGTAGGCGAGAGACTCCATGCCCCAGGACGCTCCCCCCACGGAGATGCGCGAGCGCATCCTGCTCCAGGCCACCCACCTGTTCGCACAGCTCGGCTACGGTGGCACGTCGGTGCAGGCCATCGCAGACGCTGTGGGCATCCGCAAGCCGTCCCTGCTGTACTGGTTTCCGTCCAAGGAAGCGCTGCGACAGCAGGTGGTCGAGCAGCTGTTGGCCCACTGGAAGCGTGAGATCCCTCGGCTGATGGCCGAAGCCCGCAGCGGCAAGGACCGCTTCGCCTCCACCATCACGGTGCTGGTGGCCTACTTCGCGGCCGAGCCAGACCGCGCACGGCTGTTGCTGCGCGAGGTGTTGGATCGGCCCGACGCCACCCGGGCGCTGATGGCCGAGCACCTGCGACCCTGGGCCACGGTGGTGACCGACTACATCCGCATGGGGCAAGGGATGGGCCGCGTGCGGCTCGAGGTCGACCCCGAAGCCTACGTGGTCATGGTGGTCACCATGGTGCTGGGCACCGTAGCGGTGGGCGGCGTGGCGGCGTCGATGTTCGAGGCCGTCCCCCCTGGCGCCGCAGATCCCCACATCGCCGAGCTGGTCCGCATCGCCCGCGAGTCCCTCTTCCTCCCCCGCCCCTGACCCCACGCGCCTTCGGAGCGTCCCATGGCCAACTTCTACGCCGACAACGAAGACCTGCAGTTCTATGTGGACCACTGGATCGACTGGGCGAAGATCGTCGAGCTCACCGAGCTGGCGGGGCTGTCCGACGAGGGCTTCCCCACGGTGGACGACGCCGTCGAGTTCTACCGCGGCTGCCTCGAGCTGGTGGGCGAGTTCGCCGCCAGCGAGATCGCCCCGCACGCAGCGGCCCTCGACACCGAGCACCACGAGCTGGTGGACGGCGTGGTCCAGGCCCCCCCCACGCTGGCGGGCATCTTCGAGCAGCTGCAGGGGCTGATGCTGCATGGGCTGGTGGTGCCGCGCGAGCTGGGTGGCATGAACGCCCCCTTCCTGCTCTTCCTGCTCAACAGCGAGCTGCTGGCCCGGGCCGATGTGTCCGTGGCGGCCCACCACGGCTTCCACGGGGGCATGGCCGGGGCCATGTTGATCTACTCGGTGCTCGAAGGAAGCACCGAGGTGGACCGCGAGTCACGGACCATCCTGCACACTCGATTCCAGGACTACCTCGACGAGATCGTCGCCGGCGAGGCCTGGGGCTGCATGGACATCACCGAGCCGGGGGCCGGCAGCGACATGGCGGCGCTGCGCTGCAAGGGCCACCAAGACGAGGACGGCAACTGGTTCGTCAACGGCGAGAAGATCTTCATCACCTCGGGCCACGCCAAGTACCACTTCGTGGTGGCCCGCACCGAACAGACCGACGCCAACGATGCCTTCGCCGGCCTGAAGGGCCTGTCGATGTTCCTGGTGCCCGCGTGGCGGGACACTGCAGATGGGGGCCGCGAGATCCTGGCCGAGTTCACCAAGCTCGAGGAGAAGCTCGGCCACCACGGCTCCGCAACCGTGGCCATCAACTACGTGGACAGCCCGGCGCACCTCATCGGCGAGCGCGGCCAGGGCTTCAAGATGATGCTGGTGCTCATGAACAACGCCCGCGTGACGGTGGGCTTCGAGTCCCTGGGAATCTGCGAGGCGGCCCTGCGCATGGCCCGGGCCTACGCGGCGGAGCGGCCCAGCATGGGCAAGACCATCGACCGCCACGAGATGATCGCCGACTACATGGACGAGATGGCCACGGAGATCCAGGCCATCCGGGCCATGGCGGTGCAGGCCGCCATCCACGAGGAGCTGGCCCAGAAGCTCGAGCTGCGGCTGCGCTTCGAGCTGTTCGACACCCCCGAGGAGACCGACGCCGCGAGGAAGCGCCAGCGCCGTCACAAGGGCCGTTCGCGGCACCTCACCCCCCTGCTCAAGTACCTGGGGGCCGAGACGGCGGTGAAGCAGGCCCAGCGCAACATCCAGATCCACGGTGGGTACGGCTACAGCAGCGAGTACGGCGCCGAGAAGCTCCTGCGTGACGCCATGGTGCTGCCCATCTACGAAGGCACCAGCCAGATCCAGGCGCTGATGGCCATGAAGGACGGCCTGATGGGCGTGCTCAGCGACGTGCCGGGCTTCCTGCAGGCCCGCGCCGCCGCGGAGTGGCGCTCCAAGGCAGCCAGCAGCGCCCACGAGCGGCGTGTCGCTCGCTTGCAGCTTCGTGCCACCAAGGCTCAGCAGTTCCTGATGACCCGCCTGGCGGGTCGCAAGCTGGCCGAGCTGCGCCACGAACCCATCAAGGAGTGGCGCAGGGCCTTCGAGACCTGGGACCCCAAGCGCGACTTCGCCCTGGCCATGCTGCACGCCGAGCGCCTGACCCGCATCCTGGCGGACGTGGCCGTGGCCGAGATCCTGCTCACCCAGGCCCAGCGCTTCCCCGAACGGGGCCGGGTGCTCGAGCGCTGGCTGGAGCGGGCCGAGCCGCGCTGCCGCTACCTGTACCAGGAGATCACCACCACCGGCCCCCGGCTGCTGGCCACGCTGGCGCAGGGGACGGAGACAGGAGAGACCCCATGAGCGACTTCCTCGTCAACCTGGGAACCAAGCCCACAGCCCGCAAGCTGGTGGGCATGGTCGGTATGCCCCTGCCCCAGAAGCTGCGCCGAACCAGGGAAGCCTGGCAGCAGCGACCCCTGCAGGACCAGACGGTCGTGGTGGGCCACGATCCCCACGGCGCGTTGGCCGAGGTGCTGGCGGCGACCCTCACCGCCTCCGGAGCTGCGCCCAGGGTGGTGGGCACCCAGGCCCAGCGGACGCCCTACCTCGAGCACGGCGAGGCCCACGCCCGTCACCCCACTCCGCTGGACCTGGCCGACAAGCCCGATGGCTTGCGCCCCCACGCCCTGGTCTTCGATGCCACGGGGATCGCGCGCGCCGAGGACCTGCGCGAGGCGTGGGCCTTCTTCCAGCCCCTGGTGCGCGGCCTGCGCAAGTGCGGACGCGCGCTGCTCATCGGCCGCCCCCCAAAGGCGGAGGACGAGCAGGCCGCCGCCGCGTCGTGGGGGCTGGAGGGCTTCACTCGCAGCCTGGCCAAGGAGCTGGGCCGCAAGGGATCCACCGCCCAGGTCGTGTTCGTGGAGCCGGGGGCCGAGGATCGCCTCGCGCCCCTGCTGCGCTTCCTGCTCTCCCCGCGCCCGGCCATGATCTCGGGCCAACCCTTCACGGTCTCGAGCGCGGTGACGACCCCCGAGCGCACGCCCACCGTGCGTCCACTGGACGCCAAGGTCGCCATCGTCACCGGCTCGGCCCACGGCATCGGCGCGGCCACGGCCCGCGCCATGGCCCGCGAGGGTGCCCGGGTGATCGTGATGGACCGCCCCTCGGAGCAGGAGCACGCCCAAGCGGTCGCGGACGCCATCGGTGGCACCCCGCTGCTGGTGGACATCACCGATCCCAGCGCCCCCGACGCCATGGCCCAGCTGCTCGAGGAGCGCTTCGAGGGGCGCCTGGACGTGCTGGTGCACAACGCGGGCGTCACCCGGGACAAGATGTTGTTCAACATGGACCAGGAGCGCTGGGACACGGTGCTCGATGTGAACCTGCTGTCGGTGCTGCGGGTCAACGCGCGCCTGCTGCCCATGATGAAGGCGGGCGGGCGCGTGATCCTCACCTCGTCGATCGGCGGCATCGCCGGAAACAACGGCCAGTGCAACTACGGCGCCAGCAAGGCGGGCATCATCGGCGCGGTGAAGGCCTTGGCCCCTGCGCTGGCCCCCCGGGGCATCGCGATCAACGCCGTGGCCCCTGGCTTCGTCGAGACCCGCATGACCGCCCGGATGCCCACCATGACCCGCGAGGCCGCCCGCCGCCTCTCCAGCCTCTCCCAGGGCGCGCTGCCCGGCGACATCGCCGAGGTGGTCACCTTCCTCTCCAGCCCCGGTGCGGCCGGGCTGTGTGGCAACGTCGTCCGCGTCTGCGGCGGCAGCCTGATCGGCGCATAGGAGCCTGCCATGACATCTTCCCCCACCCGCGCGGTCATCATCGGCGGCGTGCGCACGCCTTTCCTCCGCTCGTTTGGCGCCTTCACCAGGGTGGACACCATCCAGCTGGGCGTGGCCGCCGTCCGGGGCCTCCTGGCCCGCTTCCCCATCGAGTGGAGCGAGCTGGACAGCCTGGTCTGGGGCGGCGTGGTGCTGCCCTCGGCCTCGGCCAACATCGGGCGCGAGATCGTCATCGACGCCGGCCTGCCCCCGACCGTCGAGGCCTCCACGGTCACCCGCGCCTGCACCTCGAGCCTCTACTCGATCACCCAGGCCGCGGCGCTCATCGAGCGGGGCGAAGCCGACGTGGTCATCGCCGGCGGCGGCGACTCGTGCAGCAACGCCGAGATCATGATGCCCCCCAGCCTGGTGCACAAGGCCGGCAAGGTGCTCATGAGCCGCAAGTCGGGCCCCATGGACTATCTCAAGCTGCTCGCCAGCCTGCACCCCACCAAGGACCTGCTCCCCAAGCAGCCCTCGGTCCGCGAACGCAGCACCGGCGAGCTGATGGGCGAGTCCGCCGAGAGCATGGCCAGGCGTCACGCTATCTCCCGCGAGGACCAGGACGCCCTGGCCCTGCGCTCCCACCAGCGCGCCGCCGCCGCCATCGAGTCCGGCCGCTTCGCCGACGAGATCGTCGCTGTCGAGCTGCGCGAGGGCAAGAAGGTCCAGGCGGACAACCTGGTGCGCGGTGACACCAGCCTCGACAGGCTGGCTGAGTTACGCCCGGCCTTCGCAAAGGACGGTACCCTGACCGCGGGCAACTCGAGCGCCCTGACCGACGGTGCTGGCGCCGTCCTGCTCATGAGCGAGGCCAAGGCCCGCGCCCTGGGCTTCGACGAGCTGGTGGCCTTCCGCTCCTGGTCCTACGACGGCGTGGACCCGGCGGACCAGCTGCTCATCGGCCCGGCCATCTCCATGCCTCGCGCTGTGGATCGGGCCGGCATGGCTCTGGCCGACATCGATCTGGTGGACATCCACGAGGCCTTCGCCGCCCAGGTGCTCTGCGTCCTGGCCATGCTGGCCAACGACCGCTTCGCCCGGGAGCACGTCGGCATGGACAAGGCCCTGGGCGTCATCGCGCCGGAGACCATCAACATCCTGGGCGGCTCCATCGCCCTGGGGCACCCTTTCGCCGCGACGGGCGCCCGGATGATCACGACCATGGCCAGCGAGCTGCTCCGCGAAGGCAAGGCCACAGCGCTGCTCGGCATCTGCGCGGCCGGCGGCCTGTCCGGGGCCGCGGTGCTCGAGAGGGTGTAGGGCTCGGCCGGCCGCCCGCGGCTGCCAGCAGCATCCAGCTCCGTCACGGCTGCGGTCCACGAGATACCGGTAGCCCATCCAGGTCGGCGATCCCGACGCGCGAAGGATGACCCGAACAGGCAGCGGAGCGGAGTCATGAAGACACCGGATTGGTTGATCCTCGAGGACGAGATCCTCGCCGGCTACACCTGGCAGAACATCGCACGGCTCATGGTGGAGAACAGGGCCGTGGTCTCGCCCCGATATTGGCCCCGGTTCGCCTACGCGCTGGGGATGGTCTCACTGACCACGCCCTTCCGGCTGCATCAGCGCTACAAGCTCGCACGCGTGGTCCGGCAGACGCGGGTCGAGCAGGACCCCGTGTTCGTGATCGGCAACTACCGTACCGGCACCACCTACATGATCACCACGCTGTCGAAGGACCAGGCACGGGGCTACACCTCCAACCTGCTCGCCTACACCTTCGCCATGTACTTCTCGATCCCGGGCCTCGCGCGGCGGGTCGTGGACGCATCGCTACCGGACCAGCGGCCCATGGACAACGTGCCCCTGTCCAGCGACGAGCCCACCGAAGAAGAGTACTGCGTGGGGACCTTCTCCAAGTACGCGTACTACCACGGCATGGTCTTCCCCAGGCGCTTCAGAGAGCTGGCCAGGTATCACAGCTTCGAGGGACTACCCGAGGACGCCCGGCGCTGGAAGCGTGACTACGACTACGTGATCCGGGCACTGACCCACCTGGCTGGGGGCCGGCAGCTGTTCCTCAAGAACCCCGCCATCGCGTTCAGGATCGAGCAGGTCCTCGAGCTGTACCCCAACGCCAAGTTCATCCACACCTACCGCAACCCCTACACGCTGTACGCCTCCAACCTCGAGTACTACCGCAAGGTCGTTCCGCTCTACACCCTGCAGACCTTCACCGATGCCATGCTCCAGGAAGAGGTGCTGGCGCTGTACGAGACCCACATGGAGGCCTACGAGCGCACGAAGTCCCTCATCCCGCAGGGGAACCTCGTCGAGGTGAAGTACGAGGACTTCATCGCGGACCCCATGCCCGTGATGGAGCGGATCTACGAGCAGTTCCAGCTCGAGGGCTGGGAGCGGGCCCGGGTGGAGTTCCAGCGCCACTTCGACGCCCAGCGGACCTACAAGCCCAACACGTTCCGGATGTCCGACGAGGTCATTCGAGCCGTGAACGAGCGCTGGGACGGGATCCGAGAGCTCCATGGCTACCCGCGACTGCACCCTATGTCATAGACTGTCGTGGTCGTTCATCCCCTCGGAGCCAACATGAGAACCGCCACACTCGCTCTGATCGCCTGCGTCCTGCCCGCTCTCGCCTGCGGGGACGCGGAGGATCTCACCCAGGACCTGGTAGGCGACGCCGTGGCGGTAGCCCGGAACGCCGGCACACCGACCTCCACCACCGCAGTGGCCCAGGGGGTCGCCAAGCCTGTGCCCTTCGACATCCCTGCGCTCGCGCCCACAGGCCCCGGCGACCTGGACGAGTCGCGCTTCGACTTCGTGCCCTCGGTCGGAGCCATCACCAATCCGACCAGCGGTGCGGTCCTTCCCGTCTACCTCTGGACGCCAGAGGGCAGCGGGCCCTGGCCCACGCTCGTGATCCAGGCCGGAGGTACCGCAGGCAGCCAGAGTCCCCTCCGGCGGACCCAGCCCTTCCACGAAGCCGGCTTCGCCGTGGTCTCGTTCGACCCGGACGGTCGCGGGAGGCCCCGTCCTCATGGAGCCAAGCGCGGCGAGGAGGACTTCAACGGGCTGGTCCACCAAGACGCAATGGCCGCGGTGATCCGCCACGCTGCCACCCTCGACGGAGTGGATCCCGATCGCATCGGCGTGGTGAGCCTCTCCTACGGCATCACCATGGCCGCAGGAGCGCTGGGCCGTCATCACGACACCCCTGCGAAGTTCCTGGTAGATCGGAAGAGGCCAGCCGACCGCACCTTCACCACCGGCTGCGGGCGGTGGGACCACCTCCACAAGATCCCAACCAAGATGGTGTGGGGCGAGTGCTCGGACGACGCCTGGTGGGAGGATCGGGAAGCCGTCAAGCACATCGGGTCCATGCAGGTGCCCTATGTGCGCTTCCAGGCCAAGAAGGACCACGTCCAGCCCGACCACGAGCACGCGGCGATGCTCGTGAACCTGGCCATCGAGGGCGGTGTGCCCTACGCGCGCCTGAACGACATGACACCCAACCAGCGCATCGAGGATCACACCAAGCTCCGGCTCCACACCGAGGAGAAGGAGATGCACCAGCTGTTGTGGGTGGCCCGCTACGCCGCGGAGATGATGGAGCAGACCACAGGCAGGCCGGTGAAGCCGGCGACCTGGCGTGAGGTTCCGGCGCGCGCACCGGGGCCACCGCGCGATGCTCACAAGGGCAGCAAGGGGCCCGGCCCTCGCCCCGCACACCCCAAGCACGGCGGGCGCTGATCCTCGAAGACGTCCAGCCACTGAGAGCCCCCCGTGGCAGCACGCCCCCCCCGGCGACTCCTGGCGAGCCTCACCGCCGTGGCGGTGTTCGGGGCGTTGGCGCTGACCAGCCAGCTGCGAGTCCCGGTATTCCAGAGGGCCCTGCCCGACCTGCCGCCCACCTGGCGTACCGCGCTGCACGCCAGCTCCAGTGACGGCCTGAGCTTCGAGGTTCAGCCCAGGCCACTGATGAACCCAGCCGACACCCAGCACCCTGGCCTGGATGACCAGGGGCGGCGGCTGCTGTACCACTACGATGCCGCCACCGGGGAGCTGGTGCTGCGACATCTCGACAGCGGCGAGCGCCAGGTGCTGGGCTTCGACGGCGACTGCGATCCCCTGACCAATCCGCCCCACCACTGCGTGGACCCCTGCTGGGTGCCCCTGCCCGACGGCACCTTCCGCCTGTACTGGGTGCGCATGCCCGACACCGAGGGTCAGCCGTTGGGCATGGAGCCCACCGAGATCCGCTCCGCCCGCTCCACCGATGGGATCACCTGGGTCCGGGAGCCCGGCGTGCGCTTCTCGGGCAGGGGCGTGACCGACCCCGACGTGGTTCCCGTGACCGATGGGGGGTACCGCCTATACTACTCGTCGGCGTTCGCTCCGCAGCCCACCGAAGGAGTGACGGTACCCGGGCTGTACAGCGCCTACTCCGAAGACGGCCTGGTCTTCGAGGCCGAGCCGGGGCAGCGCCTACCCAATGCCAGAGCGTCGGCCACGGTGCCCCTGCCGACGGGGGGATACCGCACCTACTATCACTACTACGAGGTCGGCATCCGCTCGGCACGATCAGCCGACGGCCTACGCTTCGAGCCCGAGCCCGGCTTCCGCGTGCCCCCGGAGCCCCTGCCTGGCAGGCGCTGGCTGGGGCCCGAAGCTCCCGGGGTGATCCGACAGCCGGACGGCAGCCTGTGGATGGTCTTCAGCGCCACCCGAGAGCCCCTGTTCCCCCGCAACCTGGTGGCCGCCTGGTGGTACGACCGCCCGGCCCCGGAGCAGGGCACCATCGAGTGAAGTCGAGGGAGACGGTCCGCTAGAACGGCATGTCGTCGTAGGGCATGTCGTCGCC